>CAIYSK010000294.1 GCA_903928835.1 uncultured cyanobacterium | reverse complement strand
TCAGCCGGCAACGACACGATGTACGGTGACAACGGTGTGGTCACGGGCGCTGGAGCCACGGCGGTGATGGATGTTCTCGGTGGCGCCGATGCCATGACCGGCGGTGAAGGAAATGACACCATGTATGGCGGTGGTGGCACCGATGTCCTCGATGGCGGCTTTGGCGTCGATCTCCTGGTTGGTGGAGCCGATGCCGACGCGATCGCCTGCGGCCTCGACAACGATGTCGACACCGTCTGGTTCGACACCGCGCCTGTCAACGGCATCATTGACAGCATCGCCCAATTCACGGTCGGTGGCATCGTTGCTGGCTACACAGCCAACGACTTAGTGCGCATCAGCCGTACCGTGTTCACCGGTGGCGCTGTTGCCCTGCCAACCCTGGGTGTTTTGGCTGCTAACGCCTTCCAGTACACCGATGCGGTAGGGATCCCCGTGGCCTCCACCGCCGCCGCGCGCTTCTTGTATAACCAAACCAATGGAGCCCTCTGGTACGACTCCGATGGCAGTGGAACCATTGCGGCCGAGCAGATCGCCACCTTTGCGGCCTACGATCCCCTCAACGCCAACGATCCCACGGCCCAAGCGCCTGTTCTCCAGAACACCAACTTCGTGATCGTCTAAACCTGGGCGGTTCTCTCGACTCAGGAAGGCTGCATTGATCACTGGGGGCTCGCCTATGGCGGGCTCTTTTTTATGTTTTTGCGTACGGTGTTGAACACACTTCTTCCATGGTACGAGGGCTACCACTCTGAAACATGTGGTGGTCATTGACGGGTGAGTCCTGCCGCAAGCACCGGTGGCACCATCAAGGGAGGCAAATGGGAGGTTGGATCAATGGCCTGGAGCTGGGCACCCCTCTGGCGCAACTCGAAGTGCAGATGGGGACCACTGGCCGAACCACTCATGCCCACGGCACCGAGCTGGGCTCCCTGCTCGAGCCAATCGCCCTCATGCACAGGCGCCTGGCTGAGGTGGGCATAGAGGGTTTCCAGGCCATTGCCGTGATCAAGCAGCACCACGGTTCCGTAGCCACTCACCGATCCCAGCAGCAACACACGACCAGCCTTGGCTGCCAGCACCGGAGTGCCCGTAGGGGCCGCCAAATCCACCCCCGTATGCATGCGCCAGGCGGCCTTGGCATCGGAGTAGCGCCAACCCCAGGGATCCATGGAATCTGCCCACTGGCCCAGGGGATAGGCCAACTGGAGCCCAGATTCAGCATTAGTGAGCATGGAAGGCTCTGGTTTTGAGCCGTAGGCGAGCACATCGGCTACCGCCACCTGGCCAGGGATCTCAGCAGGCGCCTGGGGCCGGGTGCTGGGCATGGCCCCGCCATCGGCCCTGGCCAGGCCTGGCCAGGCCCAGAGGGCCATGGCACCACCAGCGCCAAGCAAACCAAGCTGGAGACCTAGCCATGGACAGGCCAGGCCGCGCAAACTGCCCATAGGCGACGGCGTTAGTTGAAATCACCGAAGTTGTAGATCCGCAGGGTGCCGTATCCGAGCGGGGATGGCGAGGGGTTGGGGCCGGCGGGGAAGGCATTCACCGCAAACATGTAGGTGTCAGCCATGGCTGGGTTGGTCCAGGGGCGGAGCACCACCGTGACCGTGTTGCCCGGTTGCACCGGTTCCGGGAAACGGATCGTGAAAGTGCGACTGGCCCGGTCGAAGCTGGCCTGCACGGGGATCTTCGGGCCTTCACGCCGGGGCGTACCGCCCAGAAATGCGGTAGTGCGATCCACCGAAAACTCAAACCCGCGATCCACCCCTCGGGTTTGGGTGATCGTGAGTCCACCAAGGGGGGCACCGGCCCCCGGATCCAAGTTGACCCGGAAGAAATACTCGGGCCGGGTTTGATAGGTGTAGGTCTGGTAGCTGATCAAATCCACCGACCAGGGCGGCTTGGTGAAGTAAGTGGCGCCCCGCAGCTCCAGGGCCTGGCCTGGGCTGATCGGCAGGGCGAGGCCCAATCCAAGAGAAACGCCAACGCCGATCCCAAGACCAAGACCCGTGCAGGCCATGGCACCCCGAAGCCGCTTCCCGATCGCCATCGACACCACGCGCGATTTCAGCCCTCAGAGCCTAGGCAG
>CAIYSK010000293.1 GCA_903928835.1 uncultured cyanobacterium | reverse complement strand
GCCAGCCAACCCACCGTTTCAACCAAGCCCTGCCCCATCGGGGGGTGGCCGCCCTGCGGCCCCGGCTCCCCGGCGGGTATCCGCACCAGAGCCGGCGACGATGGCTGCCCCAGCGGCCCAGGAGCCTGCCTCCTGGAACACCTCGCCCCTGGTGCCCGATCTGGGCGATACCGACGACGAGATCCCCTTTTGAAGCAGGGCTGGGCTAAAGCCGCTCCTCAACCTGCTCGAGCAATTGGCCCAGCTCCCTCTCCAGGGCGGCCAGATCCAGGCGCCATTCGGGCCAGCGGCCCGCATCAATCTGACGGAGCAACCACTGGCGATCGGCCCGCAATTGGGCCACTAACTCTTGGGTTGGGAGCTCGGCAGTGGTCATCGGCATACGGGAAGATGGCCTCATGCAAGCACTTTTCTCACCCGGCAGCCTCGTCACGGTGGCGGGGGCCTTCCTCACGGTCATTGGTTCGATTGCCTATCTCACCGATAGCCCGAACCTCAGCTTGCCCACCATTTTTTATGGCATCCCGATCTTCATCGGTGGCCTGGCCCTCAAATCGTCTGAGTTACCGCCTGCCCAGAGGCTGACGCCGGCCAGCCAGTTCAAGGCCCTGCGGGAGCAAAGCACCAACGAGCCCCTGGCCAAGCTCCTGGCGGATGTGGTGCGCTGGCGCTATGGCCAAAAGGCCCACCTCGAAAGCTCCCTCGAAGCCCTAAAACTTTGGGACGAGGACGCCCCACCCCAGCTGGTCTCCATTGAGGAGCTGGATTGCAGCGGTCTTTACGGCCTGCGGCTGGCCTTTCGCTGCGAGGGCGTTGCCTTTAGCCGCTGGCAGGCCCAACAGGAGCGGCTGGGTCGCTTCTTTGGTCCCAACCTGGTGGCCGAACTCGAGCCCACTGGTCAAGGATCATTCCGTTTGAGCTTGCTGCCCCAAGCTGGGGTGGCTTAATCCTCTGAGCTGCCTACCGCCTTGTCTACCGATTCTTTGATCAGCAACCAGGACACGTTGCGGGTGTCGGTCCTCAGCGAGGCCCTGCCCTACATCCAGCGCTTCGCTGGCCGGCGGGTGGTGGTGAAGTACGGCGGCGCTGCCATGGCCTCAGCCGAACTGCGCGACGCGGTGTATCGCGATCTGGTGTTGCTGGCCTCGGTGGGAGTTCAGCCGGTGGTGGTGCACGGCGGTGGGCCGGAAATCAACGACTGGCTGAGTCGACTCAACATCGAGCCCGAATTTCGTAACGGCCTGAGGGTCACCACCCCCGCCACGATGGATGTGGTGGAAATGGTGCTCGTTGGCCGGGTCAACAAGCACATCGTCAATGGCCTCAACAAAGTTGGCGGCCGGGCCGTGGGCCTCTGCGGCAGTGACGGCAGCCTGGTGAAAGCCCGCACCTATGGCGACGGCTCCAACGGTTTGGTGGGCGAAGTGGCGGCCGTCGATCCAGCCGTGCTCCATCCCCTGCTGGAAGCGGGCTACATCCCCGTGATTTCCAGCGTGGCCGCCGATGGCTCGGGCCAGGCCCACAACATCAATGCCGACACGGTGGCTGGCGAATTGGCCGCCGCACTCCAGGCCGAAAAGCTGATCCTGCTCACCGATACCGCGGGCATCTTGAGGAACCGGCAGGAGCCTGGCTCCCTGATCCGGCAACTCACCCTGGCCGAGGCCCGAGAGTTAATCGCCACCGGGGTCGTCGATGGCGGCATGACGCCCAAAACCGAATGCTGCATTCGGGCCCTGGCCCAGGGCGTCGCAGCGGCCCACATCGTCGATGGCCGGGTCGCCCATGCCCTGTTGCTGGAAGTGTTCTCCGATGCGGGGATTGGCACGATGGTGGTAGGCAGCCAACGCTCGCTGGAGGCCTAAGGCGCGATTGGTCCCTTGAGCATTCCCGATCTACCGGTCGATCCCTTCGCACCAGAGCGGCTTGGCCTCGAACGCGGCGACTACGGCTTGGTGGTCCGCTCCTTGGAGGCCCAGGCGGCGACCTTCCCTCCGGCAACCCCCCAAGGGGCTGAATTGCAACTCCTGCTCGCCACCGCCTGGATGGGCCAGGGCAACCCGGTCCGGGCCATGGCCTGCTGCCGCCAGGTCCTGCGCTGCAGCGATGCCAACCTGCGGGCCCAGGCCAAGGACCTGCTCAGCGTGCTGGAGGCACCGGCATTGGAACGCCCCCGGGACTGGTCAATCACCCTGCCCCCCTTGGGGGACAGCGAGCCCATGGCCGGGCGCATGCAGCAGTGGGCCAAGGGGCGCCGAAAGAAGACAGCCGAAGGGCCGCCGCCCCCTCCCGTGGGCCCCACCCAGTCCCCGGTGGGATTTGCGGTCCTGGCCGTGGTGGTGGTGCTCCTGGGTCTGTTGCTGGGCGGTTGCGTGGATGTGCAGACCGATCTGCACTTCAAGGGGCCTGGGCGACTGCAAATCGGCTATCAACTCACCAGCAGCCAGGCGCCCATTCCCCCTTGGCAGCGCCAGTTCAGCCAAAGTCTGCGCAGCTCGGGCCTGCACCAAACCCCTGGGACCCGGGGGAGCGGGGGCCGCGATCCCCGGCGGCAGTCGCTCGAGAGCCCGGTCATGGCCGCAGCGAAAGCCATCAGCTTGCTTCGGGCCAATGGGGCCGCCGCCGCCGTCCTGGCGGGGGTCAACCTGCCTCCCCCTGATGTCGAACTCAACGAGCGCAATTGGCTGGTGGGGGTCCGGCAAACCCTGTTGGTCTCCATCGACCTGGGCGCGGTGAAGCCCATGCCAGGCGTCAACCTCTCGATGGCCCTGGATCCGGTTCGGCTCGCCGCGGTGCGCCGGGCCGAACCCGAATCGGTGACGGCGCTCCCCAAAAGCCCCGCCCAAAGCCCTTCCAGGAGAAGCCATGAACTGCATTGGCCCCTTCGCTTTGGAGCCCTGAACCAGCTGGAGTTGCGCTGTTGGCGTTGGAGTCCCCTCGGCCTCGGGGGAATCGGGATTGGCCTGGCCCTGGTGGTTGTGCTGGGCCTGCAGCGCCTGCG
>CAIYSK010000292.1 GCA_903928835.1 uncultured cyanobacterium | reverse complement strand
GGTGATTGCCAGTGGCAACCCCCACAAGGTCGCCGAGATCGGGGCCATGCTCGATGCGTTGGATCTGGATTTGCGCCAACAGCCAGAGGGCCTCGAGATTGAAGAAACCGGCAGCACCTACCTGGCCAACGCCTGCCTGAAAGCAGAGGCCGTGGCGCTGCTCACCGGTGAGTGGGCCCTGGCCGACGATTCGGGCCTGGAGGTGGACGCCCTCGCTGGAGCTCCAGGGGTGTTCTCAGCCCGCTACGCCCCGACGGACCACGAGCGGATTCACCGGCTGCTCCATGAGCTCGGCACCAACCCCTACCGCAGTGCCAGCTTCAACAGCGCCATGGCCCTAGCCGATCCCTCCGGCCTGGTGGTGTTGCAAGCCCAAGGCATCTGTCGGGGGGAGATCCTCCACCGGCCCGAAGGCTCAGGTGGGGGCTACGACCCCATTTTTTGGGTGCGGGAAGCGGGCATGACCTATGGGGCCATGCCCCAGCACCTGAAGCTCAAGCATGGAAGCCGGGGCAAGGCGGCCAGGCAGATGGCCTCGGGATTAAAAGTTGCCCTCGGCGTGAGCTGAAGTCAGCGAGCTGTTTGGTTGATGCTGTGAATCGCCCGCATGGCAGCGGCGGCGGCTTCTTCCACATCGCCTTCCTTACCCGCCAGGGTGAGTCGACCAAAGGCCCCAACCGCCTTGACATCCACAACGGTGATGTTCGACGCCTTCTCTGCCTCATTGGCTGCGATCAGCACGTAGCCAGCCGGTTCTGTTTCAAGGATGAACATGCTCATCCCGGCTTGAATCATCGAGCCCCGCCGGTTCTGACGGTTGATCAAAACCGCATGGTCGGGGGTGATGGCGCGAATGATTTCTGTCCAGCTCACCTCACAACGGCTGCGCTGCTCAATCCTGTTGCCGATGGCCTCGAGCACCACGTCGCCCGAATGGAGCACGTTGCTCTGGTCGCGGTGATAGAGGGCGAGGGAGCCAAAGGCCCGCTCCACAATCATCTGTCCCAGTCGCACCGTGCTTGCCTTCAGGGCAATGTCGGTGACCCGATGCACGGCCATGCCAGGGGACACCTCAAGCCAGAGGCAGGCATCGCCTGGGATCGGTAGAAAACCCTGGGAAACGGTGCCCATGTACGCCGCCAGCTGGGGCTGGAGCGAGTCCAGAAAGACGTAGGTGCGCAGCTCAATCGACTGCACATGGCTGGATTGGCGGGCCAGCCGGGAACCCTCGCTATCGGTGGTGATGACGCAACTTGCCCCGGAGCTATCGCCACCCAAACTGTTGCCACCCGAACCACTGCCCGCAATCGACAACGTGCCCGTAATGGCTGGCCCGTTGCCCCTAGAGCGCGATGGTGGCAGCGAACGGGAGGCCATGAAGAATGGCAGGGAGCCTCAGTCGGGCACGGGGGATAACGCTCCCCGCGCGGGCATGAGTTGGCGGGATCTTACCGCCCGCCTTACGAGGACTTGCCGTCAAGGCCTGAGCCGGTAGCGTCCGGCCAACGTTGATGGGACGTTCATGGCCACCAAGCGCACCACAGGCACATCCAGCTCGAGCTCCAGTTCCGCCACCGAAACGGAGCCGATGCCAGCCCAAAACCCTGCCTCTGCGATGCCGGAGTGGATGGCCCAAGCCACCGCGGAGGGCCTCAAGCCGGACCAGGCCCTGGCGTTCATTGGCCTGGGCTTGATGCAAAAGATGGCGACCTCTGGCCAAGAAAGACCCTGGATGTGGAGCGAATCGGAAGATGGCGGGCAGGCCGATCTGAGCGCCCTGCGGCAGCGGCTCGAGCTCACCCAACTCGCCATCCACACGGGGGCCCCGTTGACCACCGCTGAGGTGGCCCACCTGATGGGAGCGCGTCCTGGTTCGGCCGTAGTCGAGCGGGGGGGGCTCACCGCCCGTCGGCTCAGCCGCAACGTCTGGAAATTGAGCCGCACCAACGACGACGACGATCGGGGTTTTGGCTCTGGTTTTGGCGGCGACGGATTCAGACGTCGCCTTTGAGATCCAGCCTGGTTGGGGCTCCTCGGATTTTAGGTGAGACCCACCAGGCGCATGGAGCAATCCCAGACCCCCTGGGCGGTTTCTGGATTGCTTGCCTTATCAGACAGTTCTTGGCTGAATTGCTGACCGCCCTGTTTTTGGCGGTTTCCCCAGCTCCAGTGCACTCCTGAAGTGTTGAAGCCTGGGTCGGCCACCACCTGGGCCACCCTCTCACCGGCGAGGGCCTGGCTCACGTAGCCCCCGGTCACGTTCTTTTGGAACCAGGGGAAGATCTTCTGAAAGGCCTTCGGTGTATTGCGAAACAAGGGGGTGTCGGCCACGCAACCGGGGTAGAGGGAACTGAACACGATTCCCGTCGTGGCATGGCAGCGGCGATGCAGCTCCTGGGTGGTGATCATGTTGCAAAGCTTGCTGTCCTTGTAGGCCTTGCCTGGCTTAAAGGCTTTGGCATTGGCCATCGCAATCGGAGCCTTGAAACCAGCCTTAAACCCTGAGAGATCACCAAGATCCGCCGGAGCCGGAATGGGGATCTTGCCCCCCAGCTCTTTGGAATTGGCCGTAACGGTGCCCAAGATCACCACCCGCTTTGCCGGATGCTGGGAGCGTTGGATGTCGGCCAGCAACATCTGAATCAACAAAAAGTGGCCCAGGTGATTGGTGGCCATCGAGATTTCGTAACCCTGGGGAGACCACTCGGGCTGCTTCAACCGGGGTTTGTAGACAGCGGCATTGCAGACCAGGGCGTCGAGGGGCATCGCCAACGAGCCCACCAGGGTTTCGACGCCAGTGCGCACACTCTCCAGATCGCCCAGGTCCATGCGGAGATGGTGCAACTTGGCCGATGGGATCCCCATGGATTCGGCCGCCTGGGCCGCCCGGACGGGGTCCCGGTTGGCGGTCACCACCGTCCACCCACGGTCGGTGAGGGCCTTGGCAGCGTTGAGGCCTACACCGGATGTGGTGCCTGTGATCAGAACAGTTCCGGCACTATTGGCTTCGGCCATGGATGGACTTTGGTGGGCAATTGGGGCCCAACTTACGGGTTACGGCCCACTACCGCTGGGGCTGCCAAACAACCCTCAAGCGATTGGGCGCGATCCACTGGTTTTGTTCACGAATCAAGCCTTGTTCTCCACCAACGGCAAACAGCTGGTCAAAGCGTTCCCGCGCCTTGGTGAGCTTGCCGGTTTCCAGATCCAGCACGGCTTTGAGCTCCCCTTGGCGCTCCATCCGTTCTTGATAAGCGACCGCCAAACGCATCAAACTCACTCCGGTCACCACAACCAGGCTGAGCTTGAGGGTCAGACCAAGCACACTGCAAACAAGCTTCTGGCTCTCAGAGGAAAGGCTGAGAAGCTGGCCATCGGAGCCAAAAACAGCGTCCCGGGGGGGGACGATTGTGGGCTGGAATTGCGCCGGCGCCTGGGCCCTAGGAGCAGATCGCCGGGAGGCCTGGGACACGCAGACAAAGAACGGAGACTTGCAAGCCTTTTAGCGGACATTGCTTCCCAAGCCAAGGGATAGGGACGCAATGTCTTCAGCCAAAGGCATGGGGGCTTGGCCCCATCCATCACGCCTTGTAGAGGCTGAAGCAGAGACGAATAGCCAAAACACCGGCGTGGGCGGCCACCACCAGGGCAATCAGCACTTCGGCTTGGCTGAGGGAGGAAACCATGGGGCTGGGGCAAGAAGCAACGTCGCTCCATTGTTCGTCCTTTGGGGGCTACGGTCCAGGCTCCTGCGCCCTGCTGTCACAGCTCTTGATGGCCGACGTCCCCATGCCCGCAGCTGCTGGTTGTTTGCTGATTGGCTCCGGTGCCATTCGGCAACTTGATCTTGCCCCCCTGGATCCCTGGGCATCCCTCGAGCCAGCCAGCTTGGTGAAGGGCGGAGCTGAGCTGACCCTGCAATTCGACTGGCCCAGGGAGGCCGAAGATCCCCGTGAACTCTCGGAAATCCCCGAGATCCGCCTGTGGACCTTGCGGGCAGACGCTGCCTACCCCTGGCTGCCCCTGGTGTTGGAGCGTTCCAGCGGCCAACTCACCCGCCATGTGGCGATGCTGCTGCCCCATAGCTTTAACCGTACGGAAGGGATTCGCTTCGCTGGTGAATCCCTGGAGCTTTGGATCACCCATCGACTTTTCGTCCTGGATGGTTGGGCCCAGGGTCATGGGTTGAGCTGCCGGCAGGGGTTGGGGCAAATGGCTGCGGTGCTTGGCTTTGAGCTCGATGCCAACTTCTGGGACCACGCCTGAGCTGGCGCCGCCAGCCTGGATTCAGGGCAGGGCAGTGGGCCCATGCACCACCTGGAAGAGCAGCCCCAAGGCCCGCCGGCCACTATCGAGGGCCAGGAGAAGGGTGATGGCGCGCAGCATCCACACCAGCCAATGCTCGGGAACGCGATTCAAGCGGGAGGCCGACCAATGGGCTGCCAAGGCAGCACTGCATCCCAGGGTGAGCCCCATCGGTAGCAGGGCCCGGCCATCCTGCAAAAACGTGACGGTTGCGGCTGCGGCTGCGGTTAGAACACCGAGCATGCTCAGCCGGATGGCGAGGCGCACCGGCAACCCCAGAACTCGCACCATCAAGGGGACCATGACCAACCCACCACCCACACCAAGCAATCCACCGAGCATGCCGGCCGCCGACCCCACCCCCACCAGGCCGGCCAAGGGCAAAGCGGGGCTGGGCTCATGGGCCTCAACCGGCTTGGGGCGAATCCTGATCGCCAGAGCCCCATACATCACGGCTTGAAGGCTGAGCAATTGCCAGCCAGCAAAACCGAAGCCCAAATGGCTGAAAACCAGGGCCCCAAACCCCGCTCCTGAGGCAATAGCCAACCCTGCCCGCCAGGGGATCGAGCGGGACTGCAGGTGGGCAAGGGTGCCCCCGAGCCCCGTAGGCACAATCGCCAAGGTGCTGGTGGCCAGGGCATGGTGGGGGTCCAGGCCCACCAGAAGCAGCAAGGGGGAAAAGACCAGTCCGCCGCCGATGCCCAAGATCCCGGAAAGCAAGCCCGTCAGAAGCCCCAGGGGCACAAGTGACAGCAAGCTCCACGTCATCAAGGCAATCTGGGGCCATGGCTGAGACCACAGCATCTCCCACCCAGGGGCCGCTCTGGGTGGCCACCACCGAGCTCGATGGGGCTTGGCAGATGGCCATCGATAGCTGGCTACTCGACCAGGGCCGGCCGGCCTTTCGCCTCTACCGCTGGCGGCGCCCGACCCTATCGCTGGGATTTCACCAGCGCCAACTCGAACCCCACTGGCCGGAGTTGGTGAACAAGGGGGTGATCGATCTCGTGCGGCGGCCCAGTGGGGGGCGCGCCGTTTTGCATGCCGGAAGCCTCACCTACGCCCTGGTCTGGCCCAGCCCCCCTCCATCGCGGCGGGAGGCCTACAGGCTCAGCTGCGTTTGGCTGCAGCTGGCCTTTGAAACCCTTGGCCTACCGCTGGTCTTTGGCGATCAAGCGGCCAACCTGCAGGGGAGCAACTGCTTTGCCCTCAGCACAGCCGCTGACTTGGTGCATGCGGGAGGAAGCAAGCGGATCGGCAGTGCCCAACTCTGGCGGCGGGGCCAGCTGTTGCAGCACGGCTCGATCCTGCTGGATCCACCAAAGGCACTTTGGCAGCAGGTTTTTGGCCAGGAACCGCCGCCCCTGCCAGAGCTGCCAGTGGGCCCAGACCAATTGGAGCAGTGCCTCCTTAACGCTGCTGGGCAAGCGCTGCCTGAAGCCTTGCGGGGGGCCCCAAATGGGGCGAGGCCTCGTGTTCTCGAGGCCCACGAACTGGCACAGATTGCCGGCCGAATCCCCGACCATCAGCTGGCTTCGATCCCGCCAACGTCGCCAGTGGCCACCATGGTGCGCACCACCTGGGGCAAGCCCAGGCCAAGGGGATAGGTGTTCTGGCGCCTGGCCATCTCCATCAAGGGCGATGGCAGTTTCAAGCCCAACTTCGCCAAAACCACGGCTCCGAGCTCGGGCCGCTCCAGGGTGCCGCAGGGCAGACCGGCGGGACTGAGCACCAAGAGCCGTACCGCTTTGGTCTCTTCGAGTTGCTGCACGGCCTGCCAAAGGGGCGCGTTCTCAGAAATCGAAGCCAAGCTGGACAGGGGCTTGAGATGGTCGCCGATGCGATCGGTGTCCCAACGCTGGACGGGCAGTTGTTGCAGGGGTTCATCGTCAATGACCCCCTTCCAACGGCCCTGGTCGCAGACCAAAAGCCAATCACCCTGGCTCAGTTCCTTCGCCTCGCCGATGCGCAACTGACTGAGTTGGCGCAGGGAATCTTTGGCATCAAGGACCC
>CAIYSK010000291.1 GCA_903928835.1 uncultured cyanobacterium | reverse complement strand
GATAAACAGCAACTGGGCTTCGATTGGGATGGTGTTTAGACTTGGACCATTGGCAATCAAGGGCTTCAGGATCACGGCATTCACCATCTCGGCATTCACCATCTCGGCATTCACGATCACGGCATTCACGATCACGGGCATTTGGATCACGGATATTTGGATCAACACGGCGAGGGATGCCACGCTGGTGTTCAGATGGCGTTCAAGCTTGCGGCTTGCTCGTCATTGAGCCTGCCTGCCTGGTGCAGCACGTTGGTGATCTGATCAATCGATAACACTGCATGGCAGCGGTAGCCAGCCTCCGAGAGTCGTTCCTTTGCGTGGCGGTCGTGATCGCCGCCGTGGTCGATGAACACAACCACATCGCGAACCACCAGCCCCGAGCTCTCCAGCTTGGTGATGGCTTCAAGCACGCTGCCACCGGTGATCAAGATGTCGTCGACCACCACCACCTGGTCCCCCTCTTTGAAATCGCCTTCGATCAACCGGCGGGCTCCGTGGGCCTTTACCTCTTTGCGCGGATAGATCAGGGGCTTGTGCAATTGCAAGGACAGGCCTGTGGCCGTGGGTAAGGATCCATAGGGGATACCTGCAATACGATCAAAAATCAGCCCTTCGAGTTGGCCCGCGTAGGCATGCAGAACCCGGTGGAAGAGGTTGGGATCGGAAATGATTTGGCGTAGGTCGATGTAGTAGTTGAACACGGCCCCCGAGGCCTGTACGTACTCTCCAAACAGCAGGCAGCCAATGTCAAACAGTTCCACAATCAAGCTGGAGAGGGCCTCGTCGCGGTGGATCTCGAGCTGGTCCCTGGATTGGGCTTGCCCGGGAAGCCACAGATCGCAGCGGGCCCCATCCTGTTGGGCTTGATCTGTGCGGGCTTGTTTTTCGAGCCAGCGTTGCCTTGTGCTGCTGATTTCTTGTTTGAGGGCCTCCGCCTTTGAGGCGAGGTTGTCCTCAACCAAAAGGTGTTGGGGGAGGGGTAGCAGTAGACCATCGGCGGCGGCGCTGAGACCCGCTTCGAGCATGGCTTCGAGGTTGTCCTCCTCGTTCCACAGGCTACGCAGAATCAAAAAACGTTCGGGGGCCTCGGCGCGGACCCGGGCCAGGATCGCCGGATCACTTGTCCCCACCTCCAGCAGCACTTGCTCTGGAGTACCCCAGAGCTGGGTCTCCCGCACGATCTGCAAATAAAGCGGCGTCTCCTCGCTTGGGTAGTGCTGGAACAGCCGGGCTGACTGGTTGGAGCTGTGGCATGTCATGACGACGGCCTTGCCCGGGTAGAGCAGAAAAGGGGCCGCGATGTCTTGTCCCGCGAGCGGTGAGAGGGTCACCGCATCGGCTCCAAACTCTTTAAAGAGGTATTGGGCCATCGCCGACGACGAATTGAGATCGCCGTGCTTGGTGTCTACGATCAGCGGCAGCTCCCTGGGAACCAGATCCCGCACCTCGTGCAGCAACTCCAAACCCACAGGGCCTAGGGATTGGTAGAAACCCAGGCTTGGTTTGTAGGCGCAGACATGGGGGGCGGTTTCTTCGATCACGGCCTTGATCCAATGGCGCGCCTGGCTCAGAAAGGAGCGTCCCCCCATGCCGTGGCGTGTTGCCCAGCTCTGCAGCATCTCCGGGTTGGGGTCGAGCCCTGTCACCAGCAGCGACTGGCGCTTGGCCATCGCATCTGTCAATTGGACGAAGAAGCTCATGCCAATACTCCTAAACCGCTGAAGCCAGAAGGCCTCTCAGCTTCGACAGGATCGCACCGATGGCGGCAGATCCAAACCCCTACTTCAAACTTCCCCATCCCAGGCGCCTCTGGTGCGAGCTTGGGATGGGTGGTGCGCTTCGCTCTGCAAAGGGAACCTATAGTGGGTCATTGAGCTCTTGGTGACGTGAATAAACAAGCAGTGGTGGATGATTACAGGCAGATTCCTGATGCGTTCATCCCTGAATTTGTCGCCCTAGAAGATCTTGCGCAGATTTATTTGAACAATCCTGGCTTTCACGCAAGCTTCCAGGACTTTATGGAGGAGTGGCAAGAAGAAGACAATGCCGTAGAATGTGAATTCTAACGAATCTTTGTTTGCCCTTGGATATCCCTCCGCAAGAACTGAATCCAAAATGGTTTAAAAGCCATCTGCTTGATCGCTCGGTTGAGCTTCAGGAGCTCTACGAGTTGTCCCAGGCCGAGCTGGACTTGCTGATGGCTGAGACCGCCGAGCTCAGAACTGATTTGGTCAATCGCGACCGGAACCACGGCAAGTGGTGCACCGCCGGTTACTTCCTAGAGCTGGCCAAGATCATTAGTGAACGGCGCAATAAGCAACTTGATTGCCAGTGAAAGTTCAAATTCACTTTTAAATGTCATAACCAGGTCAGGTTGCCCCTCGTTTACGCCGCGATTCGCCAGGGCAGGGTTTCCCCGGCGTGGAAGGGCACCAACTCGACGGG
>CAIYSK010000290.1 GCA_903928835.1 uncultured cyanobacterium | reverse complement strand
CTTGGTCGCGATGAGGGCCTGGCAGAGCGCTTGATATCGATGGCCTCGGAGGTTTTGCCTGATTCGGCGATGGCCTTGTTTTCTACCACGTTGATGCGTTTTATGCGTCAGGGCTTTGGCGCCGGACTTTTCGGGGTTGTTGTGTTGGTGCTCACCTCTAGCAATGCCTATCTCACCCTCCAACGTGGGGCTGATCGCCTTTGGTGGAATCGACCTTTTGGCTTTGAGGGCATGGCATGGCAGACCCTTGTTCGCCGCTATGTTCAGCTGCGCCTGAAGGCTATTGGGCTTGTTTCGCTGTTTGCACTGCTGATCGCAGTAGATCAGCTGATTACAAATAGCAGATTGTTGGGATCCCTTTCGCTTAATCAGTGGTTGTTCCAGCATTGGCCGGCTCCTTTCTCTTTTCAGCGTCCTGTTTCCTTCGGCATTGACCTTATCTTTTCACTTACACTGACTTTTTTAGCGTCCTTGTTGCTGCTTTGGGTTTTGCCATCGCGGCGCATTCGATGGCGTCCCCTGATCCCTGGTGCCCTCCTGATCAGTATTGCTCTGACCGTCTTGAACGTTCTGCTCGGAAGGGTCTTGTTCCTGCTTGGTCTGCGTTTCCAGGCCTACGGCGTGATTGGGGGTGTGCTGGTGCTCACCCTCTGGGTCTGGCTTGTGGGCCTTGTCCTCTACTACGGCCAATGCCTTTCCCTTGTTCTCCTGCGGGGGCCTTCCCGTGAATCGCCCCACCTGCCTGCCTAGGGGTGAGGATGGTGCCGGTTTAGGCCTCCGACGATGGAACGCAAAATTCCCTGGGTGTGGATCGTTTTGGGTGGCCTTCTCCTGCTCGCTCCCGGCACCTTTGGCCGCCTTTTCCTCGACCTGGCAGAGGGTTTAACACTCACTGTTTTGGTCCTCCCCTTGATCTTGGGGATCGCCGGCTTTGTTGGCTGGCAATTGTTGCAACGGCGCTTAAAGCCCTGCCCCGCCTGTGGCTTCGTCAGCAGTGGCCTGGAAACCTGCCCGGCCTGTGGAGCGTCCCTGGCCAACGTCAGTGGTCCTGCCTCCTCTGCAGAGTTCATCGATGCCAGCACGGCGACGATCGATGTGGAGGTCGTCGAAGACAACCGCAATTAAGGACCCTTGCCCTTTATGGGCTGTGCTCTTGGATCCAGAGTTCTTCGAGGCGTCTTTCGCGTAGGTAGAGAAACAGGGGGGCACCGAAGGCAAAGGCAACCGTGATGCAGCCCAGGAGCACCCATGCCAAACCGCGCATCTTGATGCGTCTGCTTTCCTGCACGATCCAAATCACCACGGCGGTGGCGCCGATGGCCAGGTCCCGCGATAGCGACTGCGCTGCCGGATTGGCATTGGCTTGGCTGACAAACTGGGCCAGGTTGAAGCTGGCGCCGCCCGTGGCCTGCATGAAGTCAAGGTTGGCTAGCCATGGGAAAATTGCCCCGGCGATCGCGAGGGCCAGGTAGAGCCACTTCAGCCATGGCAGGGGTCTTGGGTATCCAGCTGGGGTGTCTGATGTCATGGTTGATAGGGCTCTGGTTTTGCCTTCGGATCACTGCTGTCCCAAAGCATGACCTGTTGCTCTACGGCATCCAACACGGTTTGACAGCGGTTTGCATAGCTCTGGGCCCTTTGATAGAGCCCTGCCATCGTCTCCACGTCCAAGTTTGTGGATTGCAATTCTGCCAAGGTCAGCTCTAGGGCTGTACGGGCTTCGTTGTAGCTCAGGTCTGCAGCGACCCCGTTGTCCCCCTGCCCAGCCTCGGGGTCGGGGATCTCCGATTTGGTTTTGCTTTTGGTTGCCCTGGGCATGGCTTAACGGGATGAATCTGTCCCACGGTGGCATCAAGGGCCCCGTCGGCCACTTCGATCATCACCCCATCGCCGGCTTTGAGTTGGCCAACGGAGCTCACGATTTTGCCTTGGGCATTCCGCATCAGGCTGAACCCCCTCCCGAGGAGGTGCTGGGGAGATAGGGCCCGTAGCAATTGGCGCCGGTGGTTCAGCAGTTGCCGTTCCCGTTGCAATAGATGCCGGGGGTGTAGCCCCAGTAGGCGTTCGCGCTGGTTTTGAAGCTGGTGTTTGCAGCCTTGCAATTGGAATTGGATCACGTCGCGCAAATGGCGCTTGAGTTGGGCGATGCCCTGCAAGGCCATGGACCGATCGGGCAGCAGGGCGACCACGGCGGCCGTGGGGGTGGCGGCGCGGTAATCGGCGACCAGATCGCAGATGGTGGTGTCGTCTTCATGGCCCACGCCACTCACCACCGGGATGGGGCATGCCGCGATGCAACGGGCGAGCTGTTCGCCATCGAAGACGGCCAAATCCTCCCGGCTGCCCCCGCCCCGGGCCAGCACCAGGGCGTCGATTCCCAGGCCTTGCGCCTGCGTGCCCACCCGTTCAACGGCGGCACAGATTTGGGCTTCTACGGGGCCTTGCACCGGAATCGGCACCACGATCACCTCGGCGGCGGGCCAGCGCTCGGCTGCTGTGCGGAGCATGTCGGCCAGGGCTGAGCTTGGCACGCTGGTGAGCAGGGCGATCCGCTGGGGTATGGCGGGTAAGGGCCGCTTGAGCAGGGGATCCAGCAGGCCCTCTTCGCCCAACAGCTCCCGCACCCGTTCAAATTGGCGTAGGACGCCGCTCAGGCTGGGACGCACATCCAGCACCTGGACGCAAAGGCTTGCGCGGCTCGCCCAGAAATTGAGCTTGCCCACCACCACCACCCCATCGCCCTCCTCGGGCACAAAGCTGAGCTTGGCCAACTGGGAGGCCCACACCACCCCAGAGATGGACGCTTGCCCATCGACCAGCGTGAGCCACAGATGCCCTTTTTTGGTCTGGGGCCTGCTGACCGTGGCATCCAGCAGAAAGCGGGGGGCAAAGCCCCGCTCAAGCAAGCTGCCGATGGCTTGGGTCAGCTCGCTGACGCCGTAGCGGGGGATGGCAGAGGTCTCGCCGCTCCCGCTCATGACTCGAGCTTGCGGTAGCAGCCCCACCAGTAGAGGCTGATCAGACCTGCCACCATGGCTACGAGGCGTCCTGCGGGATGGTCGATGCGGATAAGGCCTGCAGCCGTAATCACCAGGGCGGTGCTCAGGAGCCTGGATCCATCCCGGCGATTTTTGACGTAGAAGCGAGCCAAACTAGGGGGGGCTGTTAGAAGCCAGTCTCGCCCCCCCATGGGTGGCCCAGCCTTGCGGGGATCCATGACGTCGACGAGCAACCTTCACCACCGCCAGCTTTTGCTGCAGCAGATTTCTGCTCCCCTGCCCGACCATCCCGAGTTGGTGCTTGTCACCGACCTCGATGGCACCTTGCTGGGGGGCTCCTTGGCCGAGCGGCGAGCCTTCTATGCCTGGCTGGAACGCCAGCGAGATCGGGTGCTGCATGTGTTTTGCACGGGGCGGGATCTGGGTTCGATCGACCGGCTTTTGGTTCAAGATGAGGGCCTGGGCTTGCGGGCCCCCCATCTCGTGATTGGCGATGTGGGCTGCACCGTGGCCTGCGGAGCCAGCCTCGAGCTGCTCTCCCCGGCGGTGGATCCGATTCAGCAACGCTGGGAAGGTAAGCATGGGCCTGTTTTGGCCCTACTCGATGGAGCCAAGGGCCTTTCCCCCCAGCCGATCAGCGCCGATCGCCGCCTGGCCTACTACTACGACCCCGAAACCTTTGATCATGGCTTGATTGCCCAGATCGAGCAGCACGGCGTGGATTGCGTGCTTTCGGACAACCAATATCTCGATGTGCTGCCGGCAGGCGTCAACAAGGGGTCCACCTTGCTCGCGTTGCTTGACCTGCTGGCCATCGAGGCGGATCGCGTGGTCACCGCCGGCGACAGTCTCAATGACTTGGCCATGTTCGAAACGGGCCTCTCCGGGGTGATGGTGGGTAATGCCGAGCCCGATCTGTTGGCGGCATTGCCCCGGCTACAGGGCATCTATCTGGCCCAAGGCCATGGCTGCATGGGGATCGTCGAGGGGCTGCGCCACTTCGGCTTTGGCCACCTCTTGGATTGAGACGGGCCTTCGCCAGTCAGCTTTTTGGGGTCAGGTCTTGGTGAGGCGGGCCTGGCTCAGTCGGGACTTGGTGAGGGCAGTGGCGATCGCCTCGGTGGGGTCCTCCGGCCAGGGATGCTTGGGATAACGGCCCCTGAGGTCGCGGCGCACGTCCTGGTAGCTGCCGGCCCAGAACCCTGCCAGGTCTTGGGTGATCGCGGCCGGCCGGCCCGCGGGCGTGAGCAGATGCACCGTCACCGGGAGCTGGCCGCCCAGCACCGTTGGGGTGCGGTTGGCGCCAAACATCTCTTGCAGCTTCACAGCCAGAACGGGCTCGCCTTTGGCGTAATCCAACGGCACTTCGCGACCCGATGGCACTTCCACGGCGCCTGGGAGCAGGTCGTCCAGCTCGGCGCGAAGCCGCCAAGGCGCTTCCGCCCAGAGGGCTTCGCAGAGGTCGAGACCCTTGAGCTCCTCCAAGCTGCGCAGTCCTTCGAGATGGGGGCCAAGCCACTGCTCGAGGTGGCTGAGCAAATGGTCGAGGTGGCCATTGGGCCAGGGTTCCCCCAGGTGCTGGTGGGCTAGGGCCAGGCGCTGTTGCAGCTGGCGGCTCCTGTCGTTCCAGGGGAGGACCCCAAGACCCAGGTCCCCCAGCCCCTCGAGGAGGGCCTGTTGCACCAGCTCGCCGCTGGGCCCATGCCACGGCCGGCGGTCCAGCACGAGGGCACCCAGCTGCAGGGTTTGCTCACAGCGCACCCGCTGGCTGGCGCCATCCCATTGGGCCGTGCACTGCCATTGGCCGGCGCCTGCTTCGGCGAGGGCCACCAGCTCAGCCCGGGCGATCGGCAGGGCCAGGCCGATCCGGGCATCGCTCCCCTGGCCGTCGGCCGTGGCAATCGCCAGGGCTTCGCAACCAACCAGGGGATCGCTGGGGTGCAGCAAGGCGCCCCGCCCACCACGCATCAAGAAACGATCGCTGCTGCCAGCTCGGGCGAGGGCGACCCGCTCCGGGTAGGCCAGGCTGAGCAGTCGGGCGGCCATTACGGCTTCTGGTTCGGGTTTGGCCGCAGTCGGTTCTGGATGCAGGGAGCTCACCTGGCGCCGCCATTGCTCCTGGAGTTGGCGCAGGGGTGATCGGCTGGACTGGCGGCGCAACCAGTCGAGGCGGGGCATGAGATCGGATCCGGCCTCGTCGCGTTGGAGCGGATCCCGCTCGCTGAGCAAGGCGGCTAACTCGCAGGCCAGATCCAGGCTTTGCATGGCTTGGCCCTTCAGCAGCATGTGGGCCAGCCTGGGGTGCAGTCCGAGGTGGGCCAGGTGCTGGCCGTGGGGCAGCAGGGTGCCTTTGGCATCGATGGCTCCCAGTTGCAGCAACAGATCCCTGGCTTCCAAAAGGGGCGCAGCGGGTGGGGGATCAAGCCAGTCCAGGTCGTCGCCCATGGGGTCGCCCCAGGCGGCCAGTTGCAGGGCGAGTGGTAGGGGATCGATCTCTAGCAGCTCGGGGGGATCAAAGCTGGGCCGGCGTTGCTGCTCGGCCGGACTCCAGAGCCGCAGGCAGCGCCCAGGCCCCAGCCGGCCGGCTCGGCCGGCCCGTTGTTCGGCGCTGGCCAGGCTGGCGGCCACGGTGACCAGCCCATCCATGCCGCTATGGGGATCAAAGCGGGAGCGGCGGCTGAGGCCGCTATCGATCACCAGCCGCACTCCGGCCAGCGTCAGGGAGCTTTCGGCGATCGCGGTGGCCAGCACCACCTTGCCCTCGGGGGTTTTGGCGGGGGCAATGGCTTGGCTCTGGGCGGCCAGGGGCAGGTTGCCGTGGAGGGCCACACAGTCGATCGCCGCCCCCCAGTCGGTGGCGCCAATGGCCCGCAGGCAGGCCTGGATTTCTCTTTGGCCCGGCAGGAACACCAGCACGGTCTCGTGGTTGACGCGCTGGTCGATCCAGTGCTGCTCCAGGGCCCGCAGCACGAGCTGGTCCAGCCGTTCCCCCTCCCGGGGGCGCAGGTGGTCCACGGCCACCGGGTAGCTGCGGCCTTCGCTATGGAGCACCTGGGCTTGCGGCAGCTGGGCCGCCAAGGGGGCCAAATCCAGGGTGGCCGACATCACCACCAGCCGCAGCTCGGGATTGACCAGCTCCCGGGCTTGCCGAACCAGGGCCAGGGCTAAATCGGAATCGGCGCCCCGCTCATGGAATTCATCGAACAGCACGCAGGCCACTCCCTCCAGGGCGGGATCCGCCTGCAGCCGGCGCAGGAACAGGCCGCTGGTGAGAACTTCGATGCGGGTGGCTGCTGAGGTGCGCGACTCCAAACGCACGGAGTAGCCCACCCTTTGGCCAAGGGGTTCCCCCAACTCCGCTGCGAGCCGCTGGGCCGCAGCTTTGGCCGCCAGGCGGCGGGGTTCGAGCATCCAGATGCGGCCGTCGCTAAGGCCCCAGGCATCGAGTTGCTCGCGGAGGGCCAGGGGCACCCGGGTGGTTTTCCCTGCCCCGGGGGGTGCCTGTAACAGCACGGTGCAGCCGGGTTTGAGGGCCGCTTTGATCTGCCCCAGCAACCCGTCAATCGGCAGGGATTGCCATGGGAGTTTGGCTTGCAAGGCGCCCTTCAGCGCACGTGGCGCACCCCATCCACCGGGTGATAGGCCTCGCCGGTGAGCTCCTCGTAAACGATGGCGGGTAGGCCGGTCTCAAACATGGTTTGCAGGGCTTCTTTGAGGTAAGGGTTCCATCCGCCCGTACTCACCTTGCCGTGACGCACGGTCCAATCCCAGGTGCCCTGGAGGTCGCGGGGGATGCGGCCTTCCCGATCGCGACGGGCAACCAGGTCTTGGGATTCCACCAGGCCCACCAAAATGGGGTCTTTGCCGTAGGCCGGGGTGATGCTGAGTTCCAGCCGGATGGGATCTTCCTTGACCAGCTTGAGGCGAAAACGCGGGGGCAGCTTGAGGTTGGTGAGCACAGCGCCCACGATTTTGGTCCGTTGATCCACCGTCAATCCTCGCGTTGAAAGCACGTGCTCATCAGAGAGCCTATCGAGCGCCCCAGACGGGGTTTAGTCGGAGCTGTCGCTGGGGCGAGCGGATTGCTCGTTGTCACCGCTAAACCGCACGGTGAGCAGATCTTCCTGGGTGATTTGGCCTTCCGCATCCAACAATTCCGGATGAATCGTGACCCGGCCGGTGCGGTCACCGGGAGAAGGGCTTGGGCGGCTTGCCGATGTTTGGCTGTTGCCTGCGCTGCTGGGGTCCCCGGGCCTGGGCACGGCCTTAAAACCCTGGGCCATCACCTTGAAGGCCTGCCAGAGCAAGAGCAAAAAGCAGGCTCCGTAGAGAACGGGAAGGATTTGGGAAAGAAAGGCATTCATGGCCCTAGGCCGGCTGCCGATGGGAGAGGCGTGACCGCATCTCCATCATTGCTTGGCATTGCTCGATTGGCTGCCGGTGTTGGCGAGCATCCAGGCCCAAAGGGTGGTGCAGGCGGCGCCGAAGGCCAGAAAAGCCAATAACAACCTGTCCGTGTCCATGGCTCGAAAGGAAACTTTACGAATCTTAAGCCTTTCGGGCTGGGACCAGGTCTGTTTACGGTTGGCTTGGCCCGATAGTCCCCTTTGAGATGCGCCCAGTGGCTGTTCTCCCTTTCGCCTGTTCCCGGGCCCTGGCGATGGTGCTGGTAGCTGGCAGCGCCTTGGGGCCCTGGAGTCCGAGGGTTGGCCATGCCCAGGGGAGTGTCCCGCCCGGTGTCGTTTTCTCCAGTTCCGCCCGGCCCAATTCCGCCCGGTATTCCTTTGTGGCTGCTGCAGTCCACAGGGTTGGTCCTGCGGTGGTCACGATCGACACCGAGAAAACGGTGGTGATGGAGAGCGGATTGCCCAGGGGATTTGACAGCCACCCCCTGTTGCG
>CAIYSK010000289.1 GCA_903928835.1 uncultured cyanobacterium | reverse complement strand
TTTTTTGCATAATAGATAGAGAATCCGGTATGAAGCTCCATCCATGTCACGAATAGGGCTGCAAAATAAAGCAGCATTCGTGTCCAAGTAGGTAGATTAAGTCCCGAACTTTCATAGATATCGCGGATACACAGGCTCATGAGCCCTATGCTAATGAAAGCCATCAGGACTGTCCGTTGGATGAGGGGCACTGTGCTGACCTTCCATTGTCCAAATATATTCCTTGTCTGATCAGCATTAAGCTTAAATGCAACGCTAGATAAAGCACCCATGTCGAAGGCCATGGCAGTGAGGAATCCGATCAGCAAGGCGTCATCTGGTCGTATAAACCGAAGACTGGCTGTCGTCATAGCTGTACCAATTGCGAGTGAGCGAAGCCCCCGCTGGAGATCCCTAAAGCATGCGGGATGTCTCCCTGATCTTTCAAGAAGCATCTCCTTGCAAGCCAGTTGTTGTGATGCTTCCTGCAAACCTCTCTTGGTATCTCTACCTGTTCTGGCTGGCTTCTCAGCCTGGGGGTTGGATTCGGCCAGTTGCTTTTCCATGATTCCCTCACAAAAGCTCTGCCCAGGTTATCTAATTAATTCCTCAGGCGCCACAATATTATCTACATTAGGGCAACGATGCTCTCAGCCGCCGAGGCCCTACGCCCGCTCAAGCAAGGCCATCGGCGGTTCCTTGCTGATACATTGACGCACCCTCATTCTAAGCCCGACTGACTCCAGCAGATTGAATCCGCCCATCACCCGATCGCGATGGTGCTGAGCTGTTCCGATTCCCGCGTCCCTGTCGAGTTGATGTTCGACTCTGGTTTTGGGGATTTGTTCGTGATCCGCAACGCTGGCAATGCATGTACCCCAGGTACCTTGGGGTCTATTGAATATGGGTTGGAGGCTTTGTCGATACCCCTTTTGGTGGTTTTAGGCCACGAGGGTTACGGCGCAGTCACGGCCGCCTGCCGACCCCGCCAACTCCTAAGTTCGAGTTTATACTTCCTGGTGGAGAACATCAGCGAAGGTTTGGATGGGGCTGGAGTGGGCGGCGGCCCGGCCGAGTTTTTTGAGGCCTTTCGGCTCCACTCCCTCCGTACTGCCACCCAGTTAATCGAAGCCAGTTCCTTGATTCGGGACCAGGTCAAGAGCGGCCCGCTCGCAACCGCCTCTGCCTGCTAGAGCCTCGAAAACGCCACAACTGACTGGTTGGAGGATGCCCAGGCATGAAGAGGCAGCTTCCTAGGTCATGGTCCTGACGATCTCTCCGCTCTGAAGGGATAGAAAGCAACCATTGCACCATCTGGAGGGCCTATTAGTCTTGGTCAACAAACGATTCCCAAACGCCATGTTCGAACTGGAAACTCTGATTGCTTTCGGGATCGGGGCTGGCCTAGTTGCCCTTGCCCCTGTCGTCGGTCTCATCACTGGGAAGGACAGCAAGCTGACCACCTCCGTGGGCTCTGCTGGTCGCAGTCTCACCAAAAAGGGCCTGAAGGCCGGTCTGTTCGTGACGGATAAGGCCGGCTCAGCAGCCCGATTTATTGGCCACGGCTTCTCCGAGGTCGGTGAGAGCTTCGCCGACATTTTGGCCGAGGCAAAGGCTGACCTCGCCCAATCCAAAGGATCCAACTGACTCCCGAAGCCTTGGAGTCCGCTCACATTTCAGTGGTCGTCCAGCACAGATTGGCCGGACGACTCAGGTTGTCGTTTTCAGAGCCTTTGACAGCTTCCAAGCGCAGTCAGATCAACTGGGCTTTTGAGCACAACAAACCGCTGCTGAAGCATCGGTGGTGTGACCTGGGCCAGGGTTTGGTTGTCGCTGCCAAGGATGGAGTCGTCAGTCCCGAGGATATCTTTGGTTTGCTTGACCTGGCCCTGAATTCTGCCCCAGTCCAGCTGGTTAGTAAGCCCCCAACAGCTTTAGAGCAGTTCGGAGGTCAAGCCCGCCAGGGTTCCATCAAAGTTTTTTTGGCACTAGCGATTGCTGGCTTTGTGCTGCCTGTCCTTCCAGGCACCCCTTTTCTTTTTCTGGCTTGGTGGCTTGGTTGGAGACCGGCCCCTTCTACGCCCAACCCTGGGGCTTCAGTCGGGGATAAATTCCAAAATCAGATGCCTGCCC
>CAIYSK010000288.1 GCA_903928835.1 uncultured cyanobacterium | reverse complement strand
ATCGGGCACCACGGTGACGAACAGGGCATAGCGGCCGGTGCGCCGTTTCACCGCCTCCGCATAGGCAGGCACCTCGGCCCAGGTGGCGGGCGGCTTGGCGTAGCCGGCCTGGCTGAGCAGCTGGCGGTTGGCCAGGGTGATGCGGGTGGTCAGATACCAAGGAATCGTGTACTGGTGCCGGCTGGCAACGCCCGCCAGCGGTGGACCCTCACTGCGGCCAGCCCCCCAGATCGAGGCGAGATAGCTGCTGGCGGTGGGAGCCGGTAGGAGCGGATCGAGGGGCAGCAGGCCTCCCTTGCTGGCCAGGTTGGCGGCAAACAGGGGATTGAGATTCACCACATCCGGTGCCGTGCGAGCAAACACCGCCGCCAACAACTTGCGCTCCACCGACCCCCAGGGCAGGTCAACCCAGTGGACCTTGACGCCGGGATGGAGCGCCTCCCAATCGGCAATCACCGCCTGGAGATAGCCGTTGAATTTGGGCGAGAGGTCCAGGGTCCAGAACTCGATTTGCCGCTGGGCTGGCTTCTGCGCCTGCGGAGGAGCCGTACATCCCCCGACTAGGGCCAACGCCAACCCCAAGCCAACGGCCCGCCCCCGGCAAACGGCCCGGCCCAGGCCAAGCCCGAGGGCCTCCAGCCTGCCGGCCCAACGGGCCCCCCATCGCCTAGGTCCAGCCATCGCCCCAGCTTCGCAGGCCCCGGTGGCCCTAACCCCTAGGGCTCCGCCGACCGGGGGGATGGAACACCCGGGTGAAAGGGTGGAACGATGAAAGCAAGACGCCCCAACCAGGTGGCGCATCATTGTTTCCCCAACCTTCTTGACCAATCCCATGGGCGTGAACTCCGTCACCCTTGTCGGCCGGGCCGGCCGCGACCCCGAGGTCCGCTATTTCGAATCGGGCACCGTGGTAGCCAACCTCACCCTGGCCGTGAACCGCCGCAGCTCCAACGATGAACCGGACTGGTTCAACCTCGAGATCTGGGGCAAGCAGGCCCAGGTGGCCGCCGACTACGTCAAAAAGGGCTCCCTACTCGGCATCATCGGCTCCTTCAAGCTCGACCGCTGGACCGATCGGGCCACCGGCGAAGAGCGCAGCAAGCCGGTGGTGCGCGTCGACCGGCTCGAATTGCTGGGCTCCAAGCGGGACGGGGACCAGGGCGGCGGTGGCTTCGCTGGAGCTGGCTACGGCGGCGGCGAACCCAGCGAAGAAGAAGTGCCGTTCTGACCCTTTCTTAGGGGGTTCTCGCCAGCAGGCGGCGCTCAGCTTCTGGCCGAGCGCCGCTTCCAGAGACGCAAGCCCAGGGCCACGATGCCGACCAGCAGGGCCAGGGCCAGGAGGCTGTTGACACTGCCCTCCACGGGCTTGATCCAGGCAAGTACCTGCTGCCACTGCTTACCCAAGACCCAGCCGGCGCTGGTCAGGGCCAGGTTCCAGACCAGGCTGCCGGCCGTTGTCCAGAACAGGAACGGCCCCAAGGGCATCATCTCCACACCCGCCGGCACGGAAATCAGGGTGCGGATCGCCGGGATCAACCGGCCCCAGAACACCACCGCCGCCCCGTGGCGCTGGAACCAATGGCGCGAATCGTCAAGCTCCTGCACGGACAGGCCAAACCAACGGCCATGGCGCTCCACCAACCCCTTGAGCCGCTCCTCATTAACAAGCCGGCCCAGGCCGTACCAGGGCAAGGCGCCCACCACGGTGCCGGCCAAGCCCGCCAACACCACCAGCACGAAATTGAGCTTGCCCTGGCCCACGTAGAAGCCGGCCAGGGGCATGATCACCTCCGAAGGAATCGGCGGGATCACGTTTTCCAGCACCATGGCGGCAAAGATGCCGCCGTAGCCCCACTGGCCGACCCACTGCTCCACCAGGCCGTTGAGGGATTGAAGGAAGGGCGCCACCTGCGGTTCCACCGGGGATCTGACCCCGAGTGTGGCCCAGCCACCGCCCTGGCAGGGCCCAGGGCCTAAAAGCGGGCGAGCCTTTGACTAATGACCAATTACTAATGACCGACCCCGGGGACTGAATACGGGCCATCGGCCAGCCCCTAGGCCCGAATCCCGGCGGGAGCCTGCCAGCAAAAAGCCCGGCCGATGGCCGGGCTGGAGGGGTTTCACAACAACCGGCAGGGCCAGGGCCCAGCCGCGATCAATAGCGGTAGTGATCAGGCTTGTAGGGACCAGCCACGGGGATGTTGAGGTAGGCGGCCTGGGTGTCGCTCAACTCGGTGAGCTTGGCGCCGATTTTCTCCAGGTGCAGGCGAGCCACCATCTCATCGAGGTGCTTAGGAAGCACATAGACCTCCTTGCCATACTCGTCGCCTTTGCTGAACAGTTCGATCT
>CAIYSK010000287.1 GCA_903928835.1 uncultured cyanobacterium | reverse complement strand
TTTGAAAAAGAAAAGAGATTCCAATTTTTCCCTTAATTGTATCAATTTGAATTACTGTTGATGAATTCGGTTGCCACTGAGGTCTAGAACCGCCAGGTCCAACCATGCCACCCATGTTAGTTAGAGCCCCACTGGGACCAACGCCTCCGGGACCAACGCCATTGGAATCCCCTAGCCCCTCCAGCACCACCGCGGCCAGAATCTCCAGAGTTGGATCACCTGCCAAGGATTCGAGCTCGAGCTTGACGCCGAGATCCCGCTGGATTCCTGCGGCCCATTCCACGGCCATCAGGGAATCAAGCCCCAGTTGGAACAGCGAATCGCCCGGATCGAGGCTGCCGGCATCGGCCAACCCCATCAGCTCCGCCAAGCGCCGCCTCAGCTCCCCCACCACCACAGCCCTAGCCTGGTCAGCATCGTGGTCGGCGAGCTGACGGCGCAGGGCCCCCTCCCCTGGCGCCCCCCCAACCCCCGGCAAAATGGGTTGCAGCAGGAGTTGCAGCACGCTCGCCTGGCGATGGCCCAACTGGGCCGCCAACCGCGGCCAGTCGTTGTTGAGCACCGCCACGCAGCCGCCGCGGCCCCGTTCCAGCACCAGAGCCAGGGCTTCAAAAGCCCGCTCCGGCGGCAACAGCCCCACCCCCAAGGCGGCAAAACGGCGCTCCAGCCCTTCCGCCATGCCCGCACCGGCCCAGGGACCCCACTGCAGGGACACCACCGGCCAAGCCCGATGGCGTTGGTCCAGTTGGTCGTGGTGCGCCGCAAGACCATCGAGGGCCCCATTGGCTGCCCCATAGCTGGTTTGGCCTGGCGACCCCAGCAACGAGGCCATGGAGGAAAACACCACACCGAAATCTGGCCGACAGCCCGCCGCCTGGCAGGCCTGCTCTAGCAGCAGCTGGCCGCCCCATTTGCTCCCAATCACCGCGGCCTGGCGCCCCGGGGTTTGGGCCGCCAGCAGACCGTCATCCAGCACACCAGCGGCGTGGAACACCCCGGCCAAGGGCTTGCCGCGAAGGGCGGCCACCAACGGCTCCGGCGAACCGCCCGCCAAATCCAGGAGCACCACCTCACAGGCCACACCGGCAGCGCTGAGTCCATCGATTAAGGCCTGGTCGCCGCGGCGGCCCACCAACACCAACGACCGGGCCCCACGGCCAGCGAGCCAATGGCAAAGCTGCCGGCCGATGCCGCCGAAGGCGCCGCTCACTAGATAGGTGGCCTGGGGCTGGATGGACCAAGGCGCCGGGCGCTCGGCCTGGGTGATCACCACCTTGCCCACATGGCGGGCCTGGGCCATCAGGCGGAAGGCCTCGATGCTGCGCTCGATCGGGAAGGTCTGGAGAGGGAGCGGGGTGTAGCGGCCTGCCGCCAGGTCATCGAGCAGCTCGAGCAGCAGGGCCCGCACCAAGCCAGGTTCGGCCGCTGCCACCTCCAACAAATCGAAGGGCAGATAGCGGGCATCGGCGCGCCGCTGGGCCGCCTCAAGCCGGCTCCAAATCTCGATCTTGCCCAGTTCTACAAAGCGGCCGCCCACGGCCAAGGCCGCAAAGCTGGCCTTCACCCAGTCGCCCTTGAGGCTATTGAGCACCACATCCACGCCCCGGCCAGCGGTGGCGGCGCGCACCTGCTCGGCGAAATCGAGGCTGCGGGAATCAAACACGGCCTCCACCCCCTGGGCCAACAGGCCCGCCTGCTTGGCCGCACTGGCGGTGGCCAACACCCGGGCACCGCAGCGCCGGGCCACCTGCAGGGCCGCCTGGCCCACCCCTCCGGCGGCGGCATGGATCAGCACCGTGTCACCGGGCTGCAGGTCGGCCAGGGTTTGCAGCCCGTAAATGGCCGTGAGGAAGGCCGTGCTGACGCTGGCCCCCAGGGCTGGGTCCATCGATTCCGGCAACGGCACGCAGAGCTCAGAGCGGCACACCACATGGCTGGCCAGGCTGCCCACCGCCAGGGCCGCCAGCTGGCGCGAGCCCACCAAAGCGGGATCGATCCCTTCTCCCACCGCCACCACCCGCCCCACGCATTCGCCGCCGTAGGGCATCTGGGCCCCGGCATCCAGCCCCAGCTCGACGCTGTAGGCAGCCAACAGCCCCAGGGCATTCAGCACATCGCGGAAGTTGAGCCCGGTGGCTTCCACGGCAATTTCCAGTTCCCCAGGGCCGGGCCGTTGGCGCCGCAAGGGGGCCTGGTGCAGGCTTTCCAGGCTGGCCAAGGCACCGGCTTCCAAGGCGCCGCTGGCTAGGCGGAACGGGGCATCAGCCAGGGGCTTGATCCGTTGCACCCAAGGCTTGCCAGCGCGCCAGGCCAGCAGCGGTTCCCGTTGGCCGAGGGCGAAGAGGGCCGGCCAATCGGCCCTGGCGGGGGCCTCACCCCTGGCAAGGTGCAGCACCGTCCAACCCAGGGCCGGTTGCTCCAGGGCCGCTGAGCAGGCAAACCCAGCCAGAGCTCCCGCCAGGCCTCCGACCTGGTCGCCAGCTAGAGCTCCAGCCCCTTCCAGCACCAGCCCCACCGGCCGGGCCGGCGCTTGGGCCAGGGCCTGGGCCAGCAGCAGCAACTGGGCGCAGAGGCTTGTAGCGGTAGCCCCTGGCTGGGCCAGATCGGGCCAAATCAGCAAGGGTCCGATACCTGCCGGGATGGGCCCGGCCAGGTCGATGCGTTCTGGCGAGATGGCGGTGGCTTGCGAGCCCAGAGCATCCTTCGAAGCAACAGCCTGTTGCCAGCTGGATTCGAATAGCCAATCGCCGGGGCTGGGATGGGCCTCCTCCTGCTTGAGGGGGAACAGCCACTCCAGGGCCTGGCGGGGCAGGCGCCGCAGCCGAAAACCCCGAATCCAGGCCAAGGCTTTAGCCCCCTCGTGGAGCAGCAGATCGGCGAGCACAAAAGCCGGTTCAGTACTGGGCTGAAGCGTCACTTGGCAGAGGAACCGGTCGGGGAGGGCCTGCTGGCCCAACCACAGGGATTCCAGGCCCACCGGCAGCAGCAACTGCCCCTGGCGGGCCAAGGGATCGAGCAAGACCGCCACGGCCTGGAAGCAGCTATCCCAAAGACCCCGGTCGTGGCCCCCAGCGGGCCGCTTCAGCTCAGCCCAGGCCTGGCCATGCGCCGTTTGCAACCGGACCAAACCTCGAAAACGGGGGCCGTACTCCAGGCCCCCTTGGGCCAGGGCCCCGAAGAAGCCCTCCAGATCCACAGGCTCGGCGCCCGGTGGTCGGCTAGCCAGGCCCAGCGGGGCGTCACCAGCGCCAAAGGTCGCCACGCCCTCTAAGCAAGCGGTGCCATGCAGCTGCCAGGCCCCTGGCTCAGCAGCATCGCTGCGGCTGTAAAACTCCAGGGCGCCGGGGCGATGGTGCACTTGCAAACGGTGGTGCGCGCCCTTCTGCGCTGGCCCCTCGTTCAGCTTCAGGGGCTGTTCCAACCGCAAGTTGCCGAGGGCCCTGGGCAACCCCTGCTGCTCCAGGCCAGCCAGGGCGGCCGTAATGAAACCTGCTGCCGGGAAGACCACCTGACCTCGAATCCGGTGATCGCCAAGATCACTCCCTGCCAAGGGAAGCTCGGCCTGGTAGACCGCCAGCTCACCCGCCAGTTCCAGCCGCTCGAGCCGCTCGATCGGTGGTCCGGGCTGGGACAAGGGCTGGGACTTGGTCTGGTCAGCGATGCCCAGGTGATCCAGCCAGAAGCTGGCGGGCGCCCCCGCCTCTCCCTGCCGGCCCCACCAATAGCGCTGGCGATCAAAGGGGTGGCCGGGCACGCTGACCCGGCGATGGGGAAACGGCTGGTGAAAGCCCGTCCAATCGACGCCAAACCCACGGCGCCACAGCCCGCCCAGGCTGGTGGCCAGCGTCTGCCAATTGGGCCTCCCACCGATCTCCAAAAACGCTTGGGCCCCTGCCGCTTCCAAGGTTGCAAGCCCCTCTTCGAAGGGCGCCGGGCCCGGCACCTGGTCGCACCAGTACTGGGACTGGGCCACCTCCGGACCCGCCAGCTGCCCCGTGCGGCTGCTCACCAGGGGCTGGCTCGGCGCTGCAAAACGGAGCTGGCGCAGCTCCTGGCCGGAGGCCTGAATGAACCCAGCCCGGATCGCCACCAGGCGGGCGGCATCCTCGAGGGAGAACACACCGGCCAAATGGGCCGCGAGCACCTCACCGGCGCCGGAGGAGCCCATCAACAGATCGGGCTGAATCCCCCAGCTCTGCCAGAGCTGGCTGAGGCCGTAGCCCACCGCAAAGGCCACCGGTTCGCCAAGGCCGGGTTCGTTGATCAGGGCTAGGGCCAGGGGGCGCGTCAGATGGGGGTCCAGCAGGCTGCTGGCCCGCTCAAAGGCGCCGCGAAAAACTGGATGGGCGAGCAACTCCTGCCCCAGGCCCATGGCCTCGGAGTCCCCCCCGTTGGCCTGGGCACCCACCAGCCAGGCCAGCTTTCCAGGCCGGCGGGACGCCAGTCCCACCTGCAACCCGTCCTCACCCGATGGACGCTCGATCACCAGGGCCCGTAACTGGGCCATCAACTGGGGCTTGTCTGCCGCCAGGCACACCGCCCGCTGCCGAAATGGGGTGCGTCCCCGGTTGAGAGATGCCGCCAGATCAGCCAGCTCCAAACTGGGCTGGACCCCTATCTGCTCCAGCAGGGCGGCCGCCAGGGCCGCCAAAGCTGGGGGGGTGCG
>CAIYSK010000286.1 GCA_903928835.1 uncultured cyanobacterium | reverse complement strand
TCCATCCTGGCCCTCGGCACCGGCTTGGTGACCCCATGCCTGCGCAGCCTCGTATCGAGGCGCCTGGATGACAGCGGCCAAGGGGCTGCCCTGGGCAGCCTGCAGGGCTTGCAAAGCGCCGGCAGCTTCATCGGCCCCCCCGTAGCTGGCCTGGCCTACGACACCATCGGCAACAGCAGCCCCTTTTGGCTTGGCATCAGCCTGCTCGCAGGCGTGGCCGTTTTGGTAGCGGGCGGCCTGCCAGGTCAAGTCCCCCCAACACCAAAAATCGAAGGCTGAGGTTGCTACCTTCAGCGCTATGGCTAATGGCAACGCTGCAGCGCTCGTGGATCCCGAGCTCTATATCAACCGGGAGTTGAGCTGGGTCGCCTTCAACTACCGGGTGCTGGCCCAGGCACTCAACGAACACACACCCTTGCTGGAGCAGGCGAAGTTCAGCGCCATCTTTAGCAACAACCTCGACGAATTCTTCATGGTGAGGGTGGCCTCCCTGAAGTCCCAGGTGGATGCTGGCATCACCACCCTCAGCGACGACGGCCATACCCCCCAACAACAAATTGAGGCCATTCAGGCCGCCTTGCCCAAGCTGCTCGAGATGCAGCAGCAGCATTACCGCCACTCGCTCAAAACCCACCTCGCCGAGTACGGCGTCAACCTGACCGACTACGCCAACCTCAACGCCAAGCAGCGCGCCTGGGTCAACGATTACTTCCGCTCGGCCATCTTTCCGGTGCTGACGCCCCTGGCGGTGGATCCATCCCACCCCTTCCCGTTTGTCAGCAATCTCAGCCTCAACGTGGCGGCCCTGATCCGCGACCCAGAAACCGGCCAGCAGGAATTTGCCCGGGTCAAGGTGCCGCAAAAAATCCTGCCGCGGTTCGTCAAAATCCCCGCCGACCTGAGCGGCAGCCAACCCCTTCCTGTCTTCACCGCCGTGCCCCTGGAACAGGTGGTGGCCTTCAACCTGGGCTTGCTGTTCCCAGGCATGGAGGTGGAGGGCCATTACTTCTTCCGCGTGACCCGCGATGCGGATCTGGAGCTCCGCGAACTGGAAGCCGATGACCTCATGGAGGCCCTGGAGGAGGGGCTGCGCAAACGCCGCCGGGGTGGAGAAGTGGTGCGGCTGGAAGTCGCCAACGAAATGCCCGAGTCGGTAATGCAGGTGCTGATGGAAGGCATGTCGGTGGAACCGGAAGACGTGTACCGCATCAATGGCCCCCTCGGTCTGGATGACCTCATGGAGTTGATGGCCCTACCCGTGCCCAACCTCAAGGCCAAACCCCACAAGGGCCGCACCCCCCCCGCCCTAGCCCGCACCCAAAAAAGCAAGCTGGAAGATGGCTCCCTCAAAAGTGAGGAATTCGAAAGCATCTTCTCGGTGATCCGCCGGGGGGACGTGCTCCTGCAGCACCCCTACGACCTGTTCTCCACCTCCGTAGAGGAATTCCTCAACCAGGCGGCCGATGACCCGGCGGTGCTCGCCATCAAGATGACGCTCTACCGGACCTCCAGCAATTCGCCGATCGTTGCGGCCCTGATTCGGGCGGCCGAAAACGGCAAGCAAGTGATGGCCTTGGTGGAGCTCAAGGCCCGCTTTGATGAAGACAACAACATCCAGTGGGCCAAGCAACTGGAAAGTTCTGGAGTCCATGTGGTCTACGGCGTCCTGGGTCTGAAAACCCACACGAAGATCCTGCTGGTGGTCCGCAAGGAAAAGGAGCGTCTCAACAGCTACGTGCACATCGGCACTGGCAACTACAACTCCAAAACTTCACGGCTGTACACCGACCTGGGCCTGCTGACCGCCAATCCAGACTTCGGCGCCGACCTGGTGGAGCTGTTCAATTACCTCACCGGCTTTTCCAAGCAACAGAGCTTCCGCAAATTGCTGGTGGCACCGGTCACCCTGCGCAGCCGCATGCAAGACCTAATCCGCAGGGAAATCGCCCACGCCCAGGCGGGCGAGGGTGGCCACATCAGGGCAAAAATGAATGCCCTCACCGACCCGAGCATCATTGCCCTGCTCTACGAAGCCTCCCAGGCCGGCGTGCACATTGAACTGATCGTGCGGGGCATGTGCAGCCTGCGCCCGGGCGTCGAAGGCATTAGCGACCACATCCAAGTCGTGAGTGTGATTGGCCAGTTCCTCGAACATTCACGCCTGTTCTGGTTCGCCAATGGTGGCAACCCAGAGCTGTTCATCGGCAGCGCCGATTGGATGGCCCGCAACCTGGATCGAAGGGTCGAAGCGGTAGCCCCCATCGATGAACCCCGGCTAAGAAGCCAACTGGAAGAGCTTCTCAACCTCTATCTACAAGACAGCGGGGCCTGGCATATGGCCTCCGATGGCAGCTTCCACCAACAACAATTGGAAGGGGAAAACCAGCTCGTGCAACAGGCTCTGATCAAGCGTTGGCGGGGCGGCCTAATGCCCCAAACCTGAAGACTCGGCCGTGGCCAACACTCAGCCAGCCAATCTGCGGCATCGGTTGACACCGTTAGCGCTGCAGGAAGTCTTCCAATTCATAACCTTCCATCTCTAGGTGTAGTGCTACATTAAAGACAAATCAATTCGGAGCTAGGGTGTGGGGACGCCTTTGCATTCCGTTTCTGACCTTGGTTTACCCAAGGTCAAGAAACAGGAACCATCGTTGATGGCTCTTGATGGTTCTGCAAAACCATCAACCAAGCCTTCAGCCAAGCCAACAGGACCACGCCAGGGTGGTCGCCTTAGCGCCGATTCGATTGGCTGGTATTTGAGCACCATTGGACGGGTGCCTCTGCTGACAGCAGCCGAAGAAATTGAGCTTGCCCACCATGTGCAAGCCGGCAAACGTTTGCTAGAGGTTGACGCCGCAGAGCGCACCCCCAAGCACAAACGCCAACTGCGGATGGCCCAACGGGCTCGGGACCGCATGATGGCTGCCAACCTGCGCCTCGTTGTCAGCGTGGCCAAGAAGTATCAAAACCAAGGCCTCGAATTACTCGACCTGGTTCAAGAAGGTGCCATCGGCCTCGAGCGGGCTGTCGACAAATTTGACCCCGCCATGGGCTACAAGTTTTCGACCTATGCCTATTGGTGGATTCGCCAGGGGATCACGCGGGCGATTGCGGAGAAGAGCCGCACG
>CAIYSK010000285.1 GCA_903928835.1 uncultured cyanobacterium | reverse complement strand
AGCAAAAGGCCGCTTCGCTATCCGTATTGCCAATCGGGCTGTAGGGATCCCCCGAGGGGATGGTGCCCTTGATGTCGCCATTGTGGGCAAACACCCAATCCTGGCCGCGCCATTGGCGCTGGAAAGGATGGCAATTCGCCAAGGTCACCACCCCCTGGGTGGCCTTGCGGATATGGGCCAGGGAATAGAGGGCCTTGAGATCGTGGTCGGCCATCTGGGCCGCCAAGGGGGAGAACGCCGCGGCGCTCTCTTCGCGAATCACGCTCAGGCCGCCGCCCTGGGGATCAAAGCTCGCCAACCCCCAGCCATCGGCATGCTCCCCCGTGGCCCCGCCGCGGCGGGTGAGGCCGCGGAAGGAAAAACGCATATCGGTGGGGGTATTGGCACTCAGGGCCAGCAGTTCACACATGAACCGAGGGGGTGATGAAACGACCGTTCAGCGGCAAGCCCCAACAGGGGCCAATCCCCAAGCTCGTAGGTAGGGATTAAGGGTAACCTGATTCCCACCTGACGGGCGACCTTGGCTTTCAGCGCCAAAACAGAATATGGGCTGGTTGCCTTGATCGAAATTGCCGCCAAATACGGCTCGGGTGGCGTGACGCAAGTGGCCGAGATTGCAGCCCGCCAAACCATTCCCGATCGCTATCTCGAACAGATGCTCACCAGCCTGCGTCGCGGTGGCATTCTCCACAGCATTCGCGGCCCCAAAGGGGGATACCAACTGGCGAAACCCCCTCCAGACATCAGCGTTGCCGAGGTGGTGTCGTGCCTCGAGGGGAGAGCCCAGGAGACCTCAGAAGGGCGACGCAAAACGCCTGAATTTGCCGTGCTTCACGACCTCGACCAGCGGCTCGAGGTCGCCCGGCAATCCCTTCTTCAGAGCACGACGCTGGAAACCCTGATCGCGCAACGGGACAACAAAACCAGGGATTCGGCGATGTACTTCATCTGAAACCAGCTCCAGCCGAGTGACCAAAGCCAATCCAGCGCCGCAAGGGAGGCCGCCAGGCCAAAACTCGCATTTCCCGATGCGCATACCGTGGTATTCTTGCCGAAGAGACGGTCCCCCGGATGCACGAGTTTCTTTTGGCTGCGCAGCAGCCAGCGGGGTTTATCACCTTGGGGATCTTCGCTGTTTCCATCGTGCTGTTTGTGACCGGATGGCTTCCCCCGGAGGTGACAGCTTTGCTGGCGGCAGCCCTTCTGGTGACCTTCAAGGTCCTTAAACCAGACGAGGCCGTCCAAGGATTTGGTAGTCCTGCATTGATCACATTGATGGGGCTCTTTGCGGTTTCTGCAGGCCTCTTCCGAAGCGGTGGCCTAGACCGCTTAAGAGCATTGATCGGCAGCGATGCAATCAGAAGCCCGCGGCGAATGATTGCCTTGCTCGTTGGCGTCGTAGCTCCTATTTCTGGCTTTATTCCTAACACCCCAATCGTCGCGACGCTACTTCCAGTAATGGAAAGCTGGTGCCAACGTCGTGGGGTTTCACCATCTAAAGTGCTTCTGCCGCTTTCGTTTGCAACAGTGCTGGGTGGCACAATCACACTTTTGGGAACCTCCACCAACTTACTAGCCAGCGATGTAAGCCGTCAGCTAGGTTTTGGTTCACTCGATTTGTTCAGCTTCACGGCAATTGGGATTCCGGTGTGGCTCCTCGGTAGCTTGTACATGCTGTGGGCCTCAGATCGACTGCTTCCTGATCGTGGTCTTGATGGCAATGATCTGCTTGGTGGACTCGAAAGAGAGGGCTATCTGACAGACGTCTTGATTCCAGGAGGATCAGAACTGATCGGTCAATCTCTCCACAACAGCAGACTTCAGAGGCGTTTTGATGTAGATGTACTCGAACTGCATCGAGGCAGCCAAACATTCAGTGCACCCCTAGCCGATATCAGCCTGGCTGCTGGCGACCGCTTAATGCTGAGATGCAATAAGGAAAATCTTTTACGCCTACAACAAGAACATACCGTTTCTCTTGCTGCGGCTGGGGATAGCAAAGATGATCTGCGCGAGCTGGCCCGCAGTTCAAATTCTCCAATGCGGGTCGTGGAAGTCCTGCTTCCTAATGGCTCTTCAATTACAGGAACGAGTGTACGCGATCTCCGCTTTCGGCAACGCTACAACGGAACACTTCTAGCCATTCGCCGAGGGAACCAGGTCCTTCGTGAACTCCTTGGCCGCGTTGTTCTACAAGCTGGAGATGTACTCCTAATTCAGGCTCCTCTCGATGCCATTAGAGGCATGCAAGCAAACAATGACCTTGTGGTACTTGATGAGCTTGAAAAAGACATGCCAACTACAAACCGTAAGTGGGTAGCCGTAATTGTCGCCGCACTAGTAATTATTCTACCTTTATTCAAGATTATCAACTTAATGGCCGCCGTTCTACTCGCTATGGTGATCATGGTGGCAACAGGTTGCCTTAGGCCAGGCGAACTGCAGCGTTCGATTCGGTGGGACGTAATCATCTTACTGGGATCTCTCTCATGCTTCAGTGCTGCAATGCAAAAAACTGGTCTTGCGGAAGCGCTGGCTACCGATCTTCTGCACACCATGAAAGGATGGCCGAATTACGCCATTTTGCTAGCAGTCTTTGTATTGGCGCAGCTTTTCACAGAAGCCCTTAGCAACGGCACAACTGTGGTGCTCTTGATGCCCATTGCCACAGCGATTGCAACAGGACTAGGCCTACCACCGATGGCATTCATTTATGCCATCACAATTGCAGCCAGCCAGAGCTTCCTAACACCAATCGGATACCAAACAAATCTGATGGTTTATGGGCCAGGTCGCTATCGATTCCTCGACATGACTCGCTACGGCGCACCTCTTACCATTGGCCTCGCATTGGTTGTTCCATTTCTGATCTGCCGTTGGTTTGGCCTATAAATACACTCCAAATGGTTAGATGTGAATCTGAACTTTGACCCATCAGAGCGAAAAATCGCAACCTTGAAGGGCCGTCATGATGGCCCCATTGCCATGTCACCCAACCCAACCAAGCCCTACCCCCGGTCAGAAGCGCTAATCGAGGTCGATGCCTTGCACGATCTGATCGACCAGCGCAACGCCAAATTGGTGGTGCTGCAGGCGACACCCACCTGGCCCTACCTGCGCCACCACCTTCCTGGCGCCAGGCAGGCTTGGCGACCAGAGCTAGGGCCCCAGGCCTTTGAACGCTGGGCCAGGAGGCAAGGAATCGATAACGACTCCCAGGT
>CAIYSK010000284.1 GCA_903928835.1 uncultured cyanobacterium | reverse complement strand
GCCCATTAACCGCATGTCTTGGGCGAGCACGGGTTCATGGCCCACCACCTCCTCCATGGCGTGGATCACCGAGCCTGAGCACAGGAACAGCATTGCCTTGAAGAAGGCGTGGGTCACCAGGTGGAACATGCCGGCGATGGGGGCACCGCATCCCATCGCCAGCATCATGTAACCCAATTGGGAGACCGTGCTGTAGGCCAGGCCCTTTTTGAGATCCATCTGGGTGAGGGCAATCGAGGCACCCAAGAACAGGGTGATCGTGCCGACCACGGCAATCACGGTTTGCACCTCCGGGAAGGGCACATAAACCGGTTGGAGGCGGGCCACCAGGAACACCCCGGCCGCCACCATCGTGGCGGCGTGGATCAGGGCTGAAATCGGCGTGGGCCCCTCCATGGCATCTGGCAGCCAAACGTGGAGCGGAAACTGGGCCGATTTCGCCATCGGGCCCATGAACACCAGGAGGCAGAGGGTGATGGCAGCCCAGCCGGGCACGCTGCCGCCGGCGATGGCCTCTTGAAGGCGACTGCCAATCTCTTCAAAGCCGAAGCTGCCCGTGGCCCAGAACAGGCCCAGGATTCCCAGCAGCAGGCCAAAGTCGCCCACCCGGTTCACCACAAAGGCTTTTTGGGCTGCATTGGCGGCCCCGTCCCGGTCGTACCAAAAGCCCACCAGCAGGTAGGAGCACATCCCCACCAACTCCCAAAACACATAGATCTCGAGCAGGTTGGGGCTGATCACCAGGCCCAGCATCGAGCTGCTGAACAGGGCCAGATAGGTGAAAAAGCGCACATAGCCCTTGTCGTGGGCCATGTAGCCATCGGAGTACACCATCACCAGCACGGCAATGGTGGTGACCAGGGCCAGCATCACTGCGGCTAGGGCATCCACCCGGAAGCCCATCTGTAGGTTGAAGTTGCCGGCGCTAGCCCAGTTGAACAGCAGTTCCGTGGTGCCTGCGCCGGCCAGTTGCTCGGCCAGCGCGGCGTAGCTCAACACCGCGGCCGCGCCCACACAACTAATCAAGAAGACAGCGACGGGTTTGCGCAGCCGATTGACGGTGCGGTTGAAGCTGATCAGCCCGAGCCCAACCAAGCAGGCGCCTGCCAGAGGTAGAACCGGGATGAGCCAGGCGATTTCAGCGGCGGAAGGCATGCTGCGGCGCGGCCGGTTTTCAGCGAGTGTAGGCAGCCCGGAGCATTAGCCCAACCAATGCCCCAGGCCTGTGCGGGAAAAGGCCGTGGCTCCCAAGCCAATGAAGCGGTGGGCCCACCAGAACACGCCCACGGCAATGGCAATGCCCAGCTGGGATGGCCTGAGGAATTCGCCGATTATTAGGTGTTGGCGGCCATCGATGACGGCCCGGAAAGGAACAATCGAGGTGGTCGCCTTGAGCTCCTCAAAGGCCGCCCCAAACCGGTTTGCAAGCCGCCGATCCCCATTCCACACCGCAAACGCGTGGTGGGCGATGAGGCCCAGGCAGGTGACCAGCGTGAAACTGCTGCCAATCCAGAGCAGGTGGGTGGCGCACCAGAGCACCTGGCCAACGGCCTGGGGATGGCGGCTGATCCGGATGATCCCAGTGGCGTAAAGGCGAACCTGGGGTTTCAGCACAGCCGGAATTTCCAGCAGGTTGTAGGTGGCCGGATAGAGGAAGAGGAAGCTGATTGCCGTTCCAATCCACACCAGAGGGATGATCCAGGCCTGGTCTTGGAGGTTCCAAAGGCGGACGCCGTCGTAGCGGTGGGCCAGGAAATAGCCGATCACCACCACCGCAGAAGGGATGCTCACCGCCGCAAATAGCAGCCGCCAAGCCCGCTCGCCAATGCGTTCGGCCCCCCAGGCCCTGAGCGAGGCGCCGCCGCTATGAATCACGGCAAAGGCAAGCAAGAGCCCAAGCATCACCAGGCTGCTGTGATGCAGGTTGGTGGGCGATCCAGCGCTGGCAATCAACGGCAAGTTGGGAGTTGTAAACCTCAGGATTCTCGCTACAGGGAAGGCCCCCTAGAGTTTTGGCCTGCGTGGCACCGATGGCAGACCTGCCTTTTACCCTCGATCAGCTGCGCATCCTGCGGGCGATTGCCAGCGAGGGCAGCTTTAAGAAGGCGGCGGATAGCCTCTATGTGACCCAGCCGGCGGTGAGTCTGCAGATCCAGAATCTGGAGAAGCAGCTCAATGTGTCGCTGTTTGATCGCGGTGGCCGTAAAGCCCAGCTCACCGAAGCCGGCCACCTTCTGCTCAGTTACTGCGATCGCATCCTGAGTCAGTGCCAGGAGGCCTGCCGCGCCCTCGATGATCTGCACAACCTCAAAGGCGGATCCCTGGTGGTGGGCGCCAGCCAAACCACGGGTACCTATTTGATGCCCCGAATGATTGGCCTGTTCCGCCAGAAGTACCCGGATGTGGCCGTGCAACTCCAGGTGCACAGCACCCGGCGCACCGGCTGGAGTGTGGCCAATGGCCAAATCGATTTGGCAATCATTGGAGGCGAGCTGCCCACGGAGCTCAATGACTTGCTCCAGGTGGTGCCCTATGCCAGCGATGAGTTGGCGCTGGTGCTGCCCACCAAGCATGCCCTAGCCCGCCTGCCCGAGCTCACCAAGGACGACCTGTACCGGCTTGGCTTTGTCTGCCTCGATGCCCAGTCCACCACCCGCAAGATGGTGGACCAACTGCTGGCCCGCTCTGGTCTGGACGTGGGGCGTCTCAAGATCGAAATGGAACTCAATTCCTTTGAGGCGATTAAAAATGCGGTGCAATCAGGCCTGGGGGCAGCGTTCCTGCCGGTGGTCTCGATTGAGCGCGAACTGGCGGCAGGCACCTTGCATCGCCCCCAGGTAGCTGATCTGTTGGTGCGGCGTCAGCTCAAGCTGATCACCCATCCAGCCCGCTATTGCTCTCGGGCCTCCGATGCCTTCCGCAAGGAGGTGTTGCCGGTCTTCGCCAGCCCGGACAGCCCCCTGCGGCGTCCCCTGCAAACCCCCCAAGGGGAGCCCCCCTTGCCGTTAGGGGCCTAGAACTGGTCGGCTTCTGGAGTCACTCCAGCGGCGTCGTCGGCCACGCCTTTGGTGATGAATTTGTTTTCGCGGGTGTCGGTTTGGTAGACGCAGCGAACCTCGGGCTTGTCTTTGACAGAGCCGATGTAGGCAAAGGTGTTCATGCGTTGTTTGCACTGGCGCATTTGGTCGGCCGTGATGGCCCCCTCCTTCTGCAGCACGCTCCAGTTTTCCCGGCGGATCACACAGCCGGGCTTCAGGGTTGGCTGGGTCACAAAGCTGCTACTGGGGTTCATGGTTGTGTACACCTCAACGTCCATGACGAAGGCGCTGGCTCCCCACTGCTTGCAGAACTCCGGATCGGCCACCGCCATGTCGAGCTGTTGGCTGCTGGCGATGTTGCCCTGGTCGCCTTGGGTGTTGCTCGAGAGGCTGGTGCCGATGCCAATGCCCACCACCAGCACGCCCGCCAGCACGGCAATCCTGGCCACATTGAATTGAAAGGGCCCTTGGCCGTCGCCTTTGCCACCTCCAGGTCCCCCGCCCTGGCCACCGCCGGGGCCACCCTGTTGCCCGCCCCCATTGCCGCCCCGGTCCCGACCAGCTGACCTGGAGGCTTCTTGGCGGGGATCGCCGTAACGCCCTTCGCGCCCCTCCCGTCGATACGCCTCCTCATAGCGGCCACTGGCGTAGGGGCGATTCTGATCGCGTGGGTCGTCCCCGTTGGCGCGATAGCGGGAACGGGTCACAGGGTTTCGGGGCTGCGGGGAAGGCCCATCGAGTAGTTCAGCACCCGGGCATTCGGGTTGTAGCGGAGCTCCCCGGCCTGGAGCAGCTGGCGGATCAGGCCCTCCAGTTCAGAACCAATGCGCCTCAGGTTGTACTCGGTGAGATCGGCCCCGGCTTGGGCCCCCACCAGTTCGGCAAAGCGTTCTTGCACCTTGGTGAGCACCGGGGCATCCCAAAGGAATTCGTTGTCGGGATCCACGTCCATGGTGAGCTGGTCGCTGGAGGGCACCAGGTTTCCCCCTTCCACACAGGCGGTGAACAGCCGCACATGGCGGGTTGTCGACTTCAGCAGGGTCTCGACTGGACGTGTGTCGGCCATGGGCTGGCAGCTGGGGGCACCCGATTCGCCAACTTTAGGCAAGCGCGGCCTTTAAGGTTGAACCCACGTTGGTTGATTCGGAATGCGTGTCGTCATCGCCGGTGCTGGTCTTGCCGGCTTGTCGTGCGCCAAATATCTCTGTGATGCGGGCCACACACCGGTTGTGGTGGAAGCCCGGGACGTGCTCGGCGGCAAGGTGGCGGCCTGGCAAGACGAGGATGGCGATTGGTACGAAACCGGTCTGCATATTTTCTTTGGCGCCTATCGCAACATGCGCCAACTGTTTAAAGAGTTGGATATTGAGGATCGTCTTCAGTGGAAATCCCACTCGATGATCTTTAACCAGAAGGAAACCCCTGGCACCTACAGCCGTTTTGACTTCCCGGATTTGCCAGCCCCGCTCAATGGGGTGGCAGCAATTTTGGGCAACAACGACATGCTCACCTGGCCCGAGAAGATTGCCTTCGGATTGGGCTTGGTGCCTGCGATGTTGCGGGGCCAGCAGTATGTGGAGGAATGTGATCAGTATTCCTGGAGTGAATGGCTGCGGCTGCACAACATTCCTGATCGGGTGAATGACGAAGTGTTCTTGGCGATGAGCAAGGCGTTGAATTTCATTAATCCTGAAGAGATTTCGAGCACTGTTGTGTTAACAGCGCTCAATCGCTTTCTCCAAGAGGGCGATGGCTCTAAAATGGCGTTTCTGGATGGGAACCCGCCAGAAAGGTTGTGTGAACCAATCGTGGAGTACATCCGTGCCCGAGGCGGCGAGGTGCATTTGGATTCGCCCCTGCGGGAAATCGAGCTCCACGGGGATGGCAGCGTGAAAGCTTTCCGCATCGGTGGCATCAAGGGCCAAGAGCCCCGCACCCTGGAGGCAGATGCCTACGTGAGTGCCATGCCGGTGGATCCGTTCAAGTTGTTGGTGCCGGAGGCTTGGAAGCAGCTCCCCTATTTCCAAAAGCTCGAAGGCCTTAATGGGGTGCCTGTGATCAACATCCACCTCTGGTTTGATCGCAAGCTCACAGAAATTGATCACCTGCTCTTTAGCCGCAGTGATTTGTTGAGCGTCTACGCGGATATGAGCAATACCTGCCGCGAGTATGAAGACCCGAGCCGTTCCATGTTGGAACTGGTATTTGCGCCGGCCAAGGATTGGATTGGCCGTTCTGATGACGACATTATCGCGGCCACCATGGAAGAGCTCAAGCGTCTCTTCCCGGTGCATTTCACCGGCGATAACCAGGCGGTTTTGCGCAAGTCGAAGGTTGTCAAAACCCCCCTCTCGGTCTACAAGACCGTGCCGGGCTGCCAGCAGTTGCGCCCCGATCAGGCCTCGCCAATTCCCAATTTCTTCCTGGCTGGTTGTTACACCATGCAGCGCTATCTGGCCTCCATGGAGGGGGCTGTGTTGAGCGGCAAGCAATGCGCTGCGGCGATTGATGGCAAGCTGGCTGCTGAGGCATCAGCAGCGCCAGCCATGGCAACGGTTTGAATCCGGCGCTTCCCGCGACCTTGTTCGCTGACGTGCCTACGGCTGCCACCCCTCTTCCTAGCTTGGAGCAGGCCTATGAGGCCTGCCGGGCGGAAACTGCCGAATGGGCGAAAACCTTCTACCTGGGCACGTTGTTGATGCCCCCGGCTAAGCGGCGGGCCATTTGGGCGATTTACGTCTGGTGTCGCCGTACCGATGAGCTGATGGATAGCCCTGAGGCCCAAGAGCGGCCTGTGGCAGAGCTTGCCGCCAGGCTGGATTGTTGGGAGCAACGCACCCGGGACCTCTTCTCCGGGGTCGTGCGCGATGGACTGGATCTGGTGATGCTCGACACGATTGAGCAGTTCCCCCAGCCGCTCCATGCCTACCTCGACATGATCGAAGGCCAGCGCATGGACCTTCAGCAGCATCGCTACGCCAGTTTTGAAGATTTGGAGCTCTACTGCTACCGGGTGGCCGGAACGGTGGGGTTGATGACCCAGGAGGTCATGGGGCTGGATGCGGCCTACACCACGGCGCCCTGGAGTGATCGCCCGGATACCTCCCAGGCTGCAGTGGCCCTGGGGATCGCCAACCAGCTCACCAACATCCTGCGGGATGTTGGTGAAGATCGTGCCCGGGGCAGAATCTATCTCCCCTTGGAAGATCTTCGGCGGTTTAATTATTCTGAATCGGAATTGTTGTCGGGGGTGCTCAACGACAACTGGCGGGCCTTGATGAAGTTCCAGCTGGATCGCGCCAGACAATGGTTTGCTCGGTCTGAGGCAGGAGTGCGTTGGTTGGCGCCTGATGCCCGCTGGCCGGTTTGGGCTTCCCTCCGCTTGTATAGGGGAATTCTTGATGTGATCGAGCAGCACAATTATGACGTCTTTAATAAAAGGGCTTTCGTGCCGAAAGCGGGCAAATTAATGGATTTGCCCATTAGCTATTTGGTTTCCCAGGTGCGCTGAATCTTTAAGTTTACTGACTAGCCGAGTTCGTTGTGTGGGGTGTCGATGGGCGGCCGCCCAATCCATTCCAACAGGATCGGGTTCACCCGTTTCGGGTCTTCGTCCTGGGGGCAATGACCCAGCCCATTGAGTACTTGAAGCTCCTGAATGCAGGGGAAGGTGTTGGCCCAGCGCCGGGCTTCTTTGGGATCTTCCCAGGGGTCGTCTTCCCCCCACAGCAGGCGCACGGGAACGGCCAGATCGGCCAACAGCTCTGGGGCCAGGTAGTCGCTGAACAGATTCACAAAGCCCCGGAAGCTCTCGGTGGCACCAGGGTCGGTACTGGGGCGGTGCAAGAGGGCAATGAGCTCGTCGTCAATGTGGGCGCCGCTTGGGTAGGCCTTCCGTAGGACCCGGCGGATGAAGCCCGGTTGGGCGAGCAGGCGAAACAGGGGTGCGATGACCCAGCGTTGACGCACAAGTTGCTTCAGGAGTGGGCGGCTCACCCGCTCGAGGCCAGGCAACTCGGCAGCCCGTTTGTCATCGAGGGTGCGCTGGGCACAGTCGATCAAAATCACTTGCTGAGGCGGGATGCCCTCTCGCACCAGCAATCGAGCCGCCGTGAGGGCCACCATGCCGCCAATTGAATTGCCGATGAGATGGAGTTCCGGGCGCAGCAGTGCCGGGCGCTCGCTGCTGGTGGCTTCGCCGAGGCCAAACAGGCTGATGGCCGCATCGGCCACCTGCCGGGCCCAAAGATCAAAGCAGTACAGAACCGCACCCGGCTGGTTTGGCTCGTCCGCCAACCGGGAGCGGGGTTTGTCGCTGGCTCCAAAACCAAGCAAGTCGATGGCAATGACATCGGCCTGGGCTGCCAGGGCTGGCATGGTGTGGCGCCAATGGCCCACCGAGGCGCCAAAACCATGGATCAGCAGCACCTTGATGGGATTGGCAGGATCACCGCCCCGTTGAAGGTTGATCCTGTGACCCTGCCAAATCCAGGGCAGCTGAGATGGGGCCAGAGACTGGTTCAGACCGCTGCTTTTTGGTTGTCGAGCAGGCCCTTGAGCTTGGCGAGTTCGCCAGCCCAGCGGGGATCGGGGGCGCCAGTGTCGATGCTGTCGGCATGGACCACTTTGTTGACTGCTTTGCGGGCTGCAGTGGGGCTAGCCCCATGGCTACCCGGGCCACCCTTGCCGGCGCTGCCGCTGGCAGCGTCGCGACGCTCAGAAACCTCGATGCGCAGGCTGTTGCCGCCAAACTCCTTGCCGTTGAGCTGTTCGATCACCGCATCGGCCATGGCTTGGCTGTCCACGTTGGCGAAGCCGAAGCCGCGGCAAGCCCCCGTATCCCGGTCGTTGACGGCCTTGAAGCGAACCCCTTCGCCCACGCCAGTGAACAGAGCCTCGAGCTCTTTGGCTTCAAAGGTCTGCGGCAGGTTGCCGACGTAGAGGCGAATGCTCATGGAAAGAAGGGGGGAAATACTGTCTGTCTTGAAGGTGAGGGAAAACCTCTGGCGTCAAGCCATTGCATTAGTGAGTTAATCACGGCGCCTTCTCTGATAATTTTCCTCCCCTTCACCAGTTAGCCCGGCTTTTCTGTCGTTGGCGGCTCGAGCCATTGTCTGGCGCAGGCCAAGACCTGGGCCACCCCATCGCTGGAGGGTTCAGGTGCGGCGGGGAGCCGCCCAAAGGCTCGCTCCAGGGTGAGGTGGTGGAGCAGCTCACCGAGCTGGCGGCTTGGTTTCAAGGCGAGGTGGTCCTGCAGGCCCTTGCCGTCGATGGGGGGGCGGGGGTGAAACAGGGGATCGGCTGGATCGCGCCAGCGACCCAGGGCGGCCTGGGCTGGCGCTTCGGGCCAGAACAGGAGCAGGGCAGGGAGGTCGGCCTCCAGTTCCTGGTGCAAGCGCAGCTGATCGGTTTCGCTGAGCTGCCCGCTGGGGCCGGCGGTCTGCCACTGGCGCAGGGCTTGGCAGCGCTGCTGCAGGCGCCGACTGCTGCGGAGCCCATCCAGGGCTTGCCTGCCAAAGAGGGCAGCCAGGCGGGCCAGGGGTAGGGCCCAGCCCAGCTCTTCGTTGTCCAGCCCCCAGGCCCGGGCATTGTGCTCAGAGAGTCCATCCAGGCTGGCTTGGGCCAAAGGATCGGCGCCCCAGGGTTTGAGCAGCCCCATGGCCTGGCAGGCCTGCAGTCCGCGGTGGCCCTCGGGGGCGGCCGCCAGTTTCTCCAGCTCAGCCAGCACCCTTTCGCCAGCCACGCTGCCCAGCAAGGGGGCGTGGCGCTCGATCCAAACCTGGCTTTGGGACTCCAGTTCAAAGCCCAGTTCCGAGGCCAGCCTCAGTCCCCGGAGCAGCCGCAGGGGATCGGCCACCAAATTGGCTTCCTGCACAGCCACCAGCTGGCCCCTTTGCAGGTGATCCAGGCCCCCGGTGGGATCGACCAGGGCTGCGCCTGCTTCCAGGGGCAGGGCGATCGCATTGACCGTGAAATCCCGCCGCCCCAAATCCGCTTCCAGGCTGTCCCCCTCTTGGGCGGCAAGGTCAATGGTCCAGCCTTGAATCACCAGTCGGGCGATGTCGTGGCCTGCATCCAGCACCACGCAGGTGCCCCCCCAACGCCGCGAGGCTTCCTTGGCAAAGCCAATCGCATCAACGGTCACCACCAGGTCTAGATCGGGGCGCGGCCCCAGTCGATTGAGTAGGGCATCCCGCACGGCCCCTCCCACCAGGGCGGTGCCCTGGGGAAAGGCCTCGGGGGGGAGGGGCCAGGCCGCAGGATTCAGGCGCTCGAGCAGTTGGCCCGTCAGAATGGGGTTCTGGTGTAGCTGCGGCGGCATGTGCATCTGCGTGGATTGCCACTGGGTCGACCGCTGTCAGGCCTACCACGCGGTGGAACGCCAGCACGGTGTGGACCATCTCACCGCTGGGCCCGATTTCAGCCCGAGCGAGCCAAGAATTCACGTGCAGGTGCAAGATCTACCGGCAGGTGGAGTGGGCGTGGAATGGGACGTGCGCGCTTGCGCCAGTTTTCTTGCCGAGCCTGGACGCTGGCAGCGCCTGAGGCCAGGGGTGCTGCTGCCGTCATGAGAACTTGGCCATGAGTCTGGTGTTGGCGTTGCACAGCTCCAGCGAGGTGCTCGGCGTAGGGGTGGCCTCCCTGGAGGATGGCAAGCCTGTGCTTCGAAGCCAGGCGTTCCCCTTGGGCCGTTCCCTCTCCAACCAGCTCTTCAATGCGGTGGAAGCGATGTTGCCGGCCGAGCAGTGGCCGCAGATTTCTCGTTTGGCGGTGGCCCTTGGGCCAGGGGGATTTACGGGCACCCGGTTGACGGTGGTGATGGCCCGCACCCTGGCCGAGCAGCTCGGGGTTCCCCTCGATGGGGTGGGTAGTTTTCTGTTGATTGCCCGGCGGCTGCAGCTAGAGCAGCCCACCTGGTTGGTCCAGACCTTGCCGCGTCGGGGGGTGGTGGCTGGTTGTTATGGCCCGAGCGCCCATGGCTTCCATCCCGACGCCTGGGGTGGCATGGAGGAATTGGCGGCCCCCAAGCTGTATGCGAGCGCTTCGGAGTTGCCGGCCGGGCCCCAGCAGGCCGCGATCCCGGAGTTGCCTGCCGACGTGGATCAGCTCTTGCACCTGGCCTGCCTGGCGGCCTCTGCGGGCATTGAGGCACCCTGGCAGTCGGTGTTGCCCCTCTATCCCACCTCCCCGGTGGGGGAGGTCTGAGGACCGTGGGTGCTCCCCGTCGCAACTCCCCACGCCGGCCATCGGGCGCGCGCGTCCCCCCACGCCGGCGAAGGCGCAAAAGCCCTGGGAAGCGGATCGCCCTCTTGGCCGGTGCCGCTGGCTTGCTGTGGCTGTCCCGGGGCTGGTGGTGGCCGGCTCCCCCCCCTCCCCAGATGATCCTGGTGCTGGGGGGGGATGTGGCCCGGGAGCAGAGAGGCGCTGAATTGGCCCAGCAGGATGGCTTGCCCGTGGTGGTGACCGGGGGCAGCAATCCAGAGTACGCCCGTTGGCTGTTCCAGCAGCGGGAAGGCCTACCAGCCCACCAGGTGCAGCTCGATTACCGGGCCCACGACACCCTCACCAATTTCACCTCCCTGGTGGATGAGCTCCAGCGGGCCCGCATTCGCCATGCCCTACTCGTGACTAGCAGCGACCATATGCCGCGGGCCCTGCTGGTGGGACGGATCGTTGCCGGCAGTCGGGGTATCCAGCTCACCCCGGTGCCGGTGCCCTGTGGCGAGCGATGCCACCAGGAGAGCCAGGGCAAGGTCTGGGGCGATGGCGCCCGGGCCGTGCTGTGGGTGCTCACCGGCCGCGATATCCGCAGCTGGATGGGCAACTAGTAGACGTCCACGTCTTGATCGGGGCCCGATGGGAGGAGGGTTTGCGGGGATTGGGGTCCGATGAGGCCCTGATCCAAGAGGGCGTTGATTTGCTGTTGACAGGCCTCGGTGGCCAAGTCCAGATCGGGCCGCTTGCGCGAGGCAGGTGGCTGGATTGGGGTGCCAATGCGGATTTGGATCGGCACCAGCCGGATGCCGCCCTTGCCAGGCCCTAGGGCCCGGTGGCTGTTGATGATCGCCACCGGCAACAGGGGTGCGCCGGATCTGGCTGCCAGGAGGGCTGCGCCGGCTTGGGGATTGTTGACCCGGCCATCGCTTTGGCGGGTGCCGTCGATGAAAACGCCGATGGCCCAGCCCTCGAGCAGCCGATCGGTGGCGGTGCGGATGGCCTCCCGATCGCTGGCGCCCCTCGCGACGGGGTAGGCGCCACAGGCCCGGATAATCGCCCCCAGCAGGGGAACTTTGAACAGTTCGGCTTTGGCCATGAAGGCCACCGGGCGCCCCAGGGCATGGCCCAGCAGGGGTGGATCGAGGTGGGAGCCGTGGTTTGCCACCACCACGACAGCGCCATCCATGGGCACGTTGTGATTGCCCAAGGTGCGGCCCCGAAACAGCAACCGGTACACCGGAAAGACCAGCAGGTAGCTGATCAAGCGGTAGGTGAGGCTGGGCTTGGGGCTCCTGATCAGGGCGGGGGGCTCAGCCGGTTTGCGGCGACGCAGGGCCCGCTTCACCGCGGCAACGGGGCGGTTCATTGGCCGAGGTCGCCGGCATTGGCTACCTGGGCCGTGGTGATGCCCTCGCAACTGCGCTTGATCAAGCCGCTCAGCACGGCGCCGGGGCCGATCTCCACGGCGGTGTCGATTCCCAGGGCCGTGAACTGCTCCATGGTTTCGCGCCAACGCACCCCCGTGGTCATTTGCTGGATCAGGCGGGTCTTGAGGATCTCCCCGCTGGTGGCGGGGGTGGGATCGGTGTTGCTCAGCACCGGAACTTGGGCATCGGCAAAGGGCACCGCTTCGAGCTCCTGGGCAAAGGCCTGGGCGGCAGCGGCCATGAAGGGGGAGTGGAAGGCCCCGCTCACCGCCAGCGGGATGGCGCGTTTGCAGGTGAGTTGGCTTGCCACGGCTGCCACGGCTTCCGGGCTGCCGGAGAGCACCACCTGGGCACTGCTGTTGTCGTTGGCAATCACCACTCCTTCGGTGGCTGCTACGAGCTGGTCCAGTTGGCTGCGATCAAAGCCCATCACAGCCGTCATGGCCCCACCGCCAGCGGCGGCCATCAAGCTGCTGCGCTTTTCCATCAAGGCCAGGCCCGTGGCGAAATCGAACACCCCGGCCACATGGAGCGCCACCAATTCACCGAGGCTGTGACCGGCCACGAGCGAGGGACTGCGGCCCTGGGCTTGCAGCTGGCTGGCCAGCAGGCTTTCGATCAGAAAGAGGGCGGGCTGGGTGTTGCGGGTGTCGTTGAGGTCGCTGAGATCACCGCTGGCCTGGCCCTGGCAAATGGCGAGCAGGTCGCGGCCCAGCAGATCGGACGCTTGGCGAAAGCACGCGAGTGCCCCAGGCAGATCGAGGAGGCCATCGGCCATGCCCACCTTCTGCGAACCCTGGCCAGGAAACACCCAGGCAATCCCCATGGAGCTGTTGCTGTGACGGTCGGCAGGAGATTAGGGCCCGCGCCAGCGCAGCAGGGCACCACCCCAGCTCAGGCCAGCGCCAAAGCCACTGCTCGCCAATAGGTGCCCAGGTTGCACCCGGCCATCCTTCACGGCCTCATCCAGCATCAGCGGGATCGTGGCGGCCGAGGTGTTGCCGTAGTGGGCCAGGTTGCTGAGAACCTGCTCTTGGGGCATGGAAAAGCGCTGGGCGACCGCATCGAGGATGCGCTGGTTGGCCTGGTGCAACAGCAGCCAGTCGAGTTGGTGGGCTGAGGTGCCGGTGGCCTCCAGCAACTCGGCCAGGATCGCCGGCACCTCCCGCACCGCGAACTTGTAAACCTCCTGGCCATTCATCTGGATCGGGGCAAAGCCACCTTTTTGGGCCGAGAGCCCATCCAGGAGGGGTTCATGGGTGTTGGTTTGGGCCAGGGTGAGGCAGCCATTGCGGCTGCCATCGGAGCGCATGCGGAAGCCGAGCAGGCCGTTGTCGGCCGCGGGGCAGGCCTCTACCGCCACGGCGGCGGCGCCATCGCCGAACAGCACGCAGGTGCGGCGATCGTCCCAGTCGACCCAGCGGCTGAGCTGGTCGGCGCCGATCACCAGGGCGCGGCGCACGCTGCCACTGCGGATGTATTGGCTGGCGGTGATCAGGGCAAACAGGAAGCCGCTGCAGGCGGCCGTGATGTCGAAGGCCACGGCGTTGCTGGCCCCCAG
>CAIYSK010000283.1 GCA_903928835.1 uncultured cyanobacterium | reverse complement strand
GCGCGGCGCGTGGGGGACGGGATCTTGTGGCGGGGGCGCCCCCCCCCCCCCACCACCCACCACACGAGACGGTCCACACCTGACGGGGGCCTGAAACCGTGGGCGTTCCCCCCTTCCCCCCCACACACACACTCTACCCACCCCACGAGACGGTCCCGGGCGGGCGTGCACGGCCGTGCCTGGCAAGGACGCGCTGGCCCCACCGGCTCACCGCCGGCGCCAGGCCGCTGGCCTGCAGGCAGGGGTGCAGCTGCTGATTGAACCTGCCCTGGTGAGCCTCTTCCTCGAAGGGCTGGCCTGGCTGAGCGATCCCCCCAGAATTCTTCCCAAACCCCCAGCCGCGAGCAGGCCAAGCCAGGGCCTTTCCCTGCTGGATCTCCCCCACGCCCTAGGAGGGGATCAGGCCCTGCCATCAGGGCTGGAAGAGGGCTACCTGCGCTCCCCCCTCTGGAGTGCCACACCCCGCTGGCTGCCCAGGGCCTCTTCGCAAACGGGTTCGCCAACGGGTTCGCAAACGGGCGCCGGCCCAGCCATTGGCCTGGTGTCGGCGGCGGGCCGCAAACTCGACGATCCCTTCTGCGCCCGGGAATACCAGAAGCGAACCCTGCCGGAGCGGGAGCTTTGGCGGCTCGTGGCAGGTCTGAAGCAGCAGGGCGCCCTGGTTTACGACCTGCAATTCGGCTCCGACCAGGCCCGCCACCGGGCCCTGGCCCTGGAGCTGCTCGATCCAGGCCTCTCCCTCGAAGGCTTTGCCCCCACCGCCCGGGTGCTGGCCCAACTGGATTTGGTCATCACCGTGGACACGGCCATGGCCCACCTGGTGGGGGCCATGGGGAGGCCTGGCTGGGTACTGCTGCCCTGGAGTGCCGACCCCCGCTGGCTCAGCGCAACGACCACAACCCCCTGGTATCCGAGCTTGCGGCTGTTTCGCCAGGGGCGCGGGGGCGACTGGAACGGCGCTGTCGATCAGCTGTTAAAAGCCTTCCGCGATGGATTCCCTGCCTACGGTCAACGGTGAGCTCCCCCGCCTTGTCCAGCCATGGCAACTTTGCTCCAGCGGTTGGGCTGGGGCCGTCCCCACCACCGGGAGCCCCCCCCCTCGGTTCAGTTCAAGAACCAGGGCAGCGAAGGGATCTCCAAGGGGATCAACGGCCCAACCAACCATCAAGACGCAACCAACCGTCAAGACCCTGACGGCCACCTGGGCCTGGAGCCCTCGGACCAGGTGATCACCCCCTGGTCGGTGGCGCGGCTCGATGCCATCGCCACGGCCGTGATTGAGCGCCCCGACCAAACAGCCCTCGAATCGGCTCGCTCGGCCCGCACCTGCCTGAGCCGCCTGTGGCTGGCAACACCGGTGGACGGCCTCGAAGCCCTCTTTGAAGGGGATGTGGGTGCGGTGTATCGCAAGTTTTTAAGGGGGGTTCTGCCGGCCCTTCCCCTTGACGGGGCCGAAACCGCCAGGAAAGGATCCCTCTCCGAGTATCTGCTCGGCGGCTTTGAGCGCAGCGGCAGTCTCAACGTGCTGCTGGCCCTGCTTCCCTACATCGATCGGGAGGGGTTGCAGGTCACCGATCCCTTCCACCACCTACCCAGCTGGCTACTACCCCTCTACGCGGAGCGGTGTGACCCAGCCATCGTCGACCCGTTGGAGCCGACCATGGCCCAACCCCTACCCCGGCTCCAGCCTGGGCGGCCCATGGCCGCGATAGCCGCCAATCCCCTTCCGATTTTAGCCCCCATCACCGGGGATGCCTGCATGGCCCTGATCGGCGACGCCGCCTTCCTCGGACGGGTGAGTGCCTTGGTCAACCTGTACGCCATTGACCCCCACGACCCCGAGGTGGGCCGCGACCTCAACCGCAGTCGTCGTCAAGTAGCCCAGGTCTGGCTCGACGTCCAGGCCGACCAACTGGAATCCCTCTACCGCACACCCTTTGGCCAACTCACCGACAATCTGATCGCCTCGGACTTCGCCAAGGACCCCCTGGGCAGCGACGACATCACCATGCGCCATCAGCTGGCCCAGGTGGCCTCCGACCTGCGCGATCCCCATGCCCTCAATGCCCTGATGGCAGCACTGCTCTATTACCCCATCAAGCAGGTGAAGCTTCCAACCACCAAAGACCTCCTACCCACCTGGCTCTCCCAGGGACTCTCCCGTCTCGGCGCCAACCTCGAGGGTGATTAGCGATGAAATGGTCATCAGCGATGGAATTCTGACCAGACCAACCAGTAGATCAAGACAGCCAGTAGGGGTGTCAGCAGCAGGGGCAACAGGGCCATCCCCCCCAACACCGCACCGGTTCGAAAACCGAGCAGCAGCACCAGGCAGACATCAGCCACCACCAACACGGTCACCCAGGTCCGGGGCTCTTTGAGCAGGGCCATGTGGCGTTGCCGCGCCCGCTGGCGCCGCTGCCGCCCTTGGTCTTCCGGCGGCAAGAGTTCAGCCCAATCCCAGCGTTCCATGATTTAAAGGAATGATTTAACGAAATCGTTTAACGGAGTCTCTCCAGGCTGCGGCGCTTGTCCTCAAAGAAGGACGTCAACACACTGATGAACGGCCGTTCCCGCAAATGGATGTCGGCGGTGAGGGTCATCCCGGCCTTGAACGGCACCAGGCGGGTGCGGGCCACCAGGTTCTGGCGCGCCAGCTTCAGCGACACCGGAAAAAACAAGCCG
>CAIYSK010000282.1 GCA_903928835.1 uncultured cyanobacterium | reverse complement strand
TGGCAGCCTAGCGCCTGCTGTGATCAGCACTGGAGCGGGTGACGACTTGGTCGCAGGCTGTGGACTTTATAATTTAGCAGGATTTTTAGGTACTCAATCACCAGTGTCCGTTAGCCCAGGCATTCTTGACCCCAAAACCTCTCTTTCAGGCATATTGACTCCTGAGCTAATTAATGATTTGAAACAAGATGCAGGGGTCGATCTTGCTGCCTTGCTTCACCCAGATATTTACTCACCGTACGTAACGGGTGCAGCCTGGAATGTTATTGTCCCTGCGTCCGTTGCTAGCCCAGCACCTAATGCTCCTCTCGATAACGCGAAGGATTCTACATACGGCATTATAAACTTTGGTTCTATTGATGTAGGTACTGGCAACGACACGATATTTGGTGCGGCTGATGACATCATTGGAGACGTTGAAAAGTCTTCTCTGCCCCCCATCACTAAATATATTGGTAGCGGTATTTTAAATGGTCAAACCGGCACAATTTTCTTGGGAGAGGGTAATGACACCCTGAGAGGTGAAACCTGGTCGATTTCAGCCCCAGCGGATCCCCTGTCGCCTTCTGCTGGCATCGTCAACTTTGGCGCTATTGATGCTGGCGATGGAAACGATGAGATCCACGGCTGTTCAGGCACCTCAAATCCAACAAATATAGGTATCTTGAATGAAGGTGTTATAAAAACAGGTGCTGGTGACGACACCGTTGATGCTCTTACTGGCGGGTTCAGTGGATCTGGTCTGACTCACTTAGGGGAAGGCAATGACACGCTGATTGGCTTTGGTACGGGCAGATTTGATGGAGGCAGCGGCCTTAACGATACGGTTTTGTTGTCTGATGGAACATATGCTTTCACCGGTTTTGGACAGTTAGGAAATGAGTCAAATGCTGATGGTTACTTCAAGCTCGCGAATAATCTTGTTACGATGCTAGTACAGAATTTTGAATTTATCGGCTCTGCTTCTGACCCAATTAATGCTATCCAAATGAATTTGGGAAGCCTCTATAATATCGCTGGAAATAGTATCACCACCAGTCGCTTGCTTTTCTAGTTTTCATTGCTCCCCCAGGGCAGGCTTAGCTTCTGCTCTGGGGGAGCAAGTTAGGTTCCTTTGCCGCAGAGCCTCCTTTGGCGCTCTTGTTTTCTCTGTAGGCGAGGTGTGATGCCGAGCTCTGCCCCTTTCCAAAGGCGATTGATTTCAGCGGTGAAATGCTTGGCCAGCAGGGGTGACTCAATCACCAGGAGGGTTTCATCGTTTTGGTGGGCGGCACTGGGGCTCCAATTGAAGGATCCGGTGATCACGGTGCGGTGATCGATCACAGCGAGCTTGTGGTGCAACTTGTCGCCTGGGGCCAGGCGCGGGGTGCCCACGCCATCGAGGGGCTTGCGCCAGGGGCGATTGCTGGCCTCCAATTTGCAGTTGCGATCCGGCAGTTGGGTGCCGAGAAGATCGAGAATTTCGCTGAAGGATCGATTGGCAAAGCCAGGATCGGCAAGCAGGCGTATGGCCACTCCTTTTGCCTGGAGGGTGGCAAGGGCATCGGCAATCCCCTGCTCCGACAACACAAAGAGGGCGAGGTCCACCGTCTTTTTGGTGGTGGCCAGCAGCTGCTCGAGCAGCAGTAATCCCTGGTTTGGATCGCTTCTCCGGTGCGGGGCAAACAGCACCCCCACCCGGGTGGGCCCCACCAGCACCTGCTGCAGAGCGCCCTCCCCTTTGGCAGCGCCAAAGTGACTATCTGGTTTGCCGCCAGGTCCATCGCCCCACATCCGGCCAAATTCGGCCGCAAACACGGCTGCCAGCTCTGGGCTATGAAAACGCAGCAGGTGGTTTACATTCCCCCGCGACTGGGGATCATCCGGGTCCCCATGGATGCAGGACGGCGTGAAATTTGCCGAACCCGCCACCACGACCTTGCGGTCCACCACCATAAATTTGTGGTGCATGAGGCCGCTGCCGGCACTGCCGTCGGCGGTGTCATCGATCATCGGTACGCCTCCCCGCTGCAGGATCAGCAGCGCATCGCCCCAGCCCAGTTGCTCGAGTTGCTGGTGGCGTTTGCGTTGGTGGGGCACCAGATCAGCCAGGTGCTCTTCGCTCCAAGGGGTGCTGTAGGTGTTCTCGAGCACGACCTTCACGGACACCCCTTGGCGCTGTTTGGCCACAAGGGCTTCGGCCACCTTCGGGAGCGAGAGCTCTTGCACCGCTACGAGGATTTCTTGCTTGGCCGTTGCAATCGTGCTGAGCACAAAGGCTTCGAGGTCGTCGCCTTCTCGCCAGCGACCGCTGATCGGACTGCGGTAGTGGCGGGCGCTGTTGTGGTTGAAGGCCACCTCGATGCCCGGGGGCAACAGCAGGTCCTCTGCTGGTTTGCCGAGCAACTTGCCCTGGATGCTGCAGCCCCCGAGCAAGAGGGGAAGGGACGCGCAACAGGCCCCAAGCGCCCATCGGGGCAATCGCGGCAATCGATTCACAGGCTCTGGAGCGGTTAGTTCCAGGATTCCCACGGCCCATCCGCCCGCCGGAACTAGGCCGATGGGCAAAGTCCCCTAGGAGTGCCCAGGCATCTCGGCGGTGCGCAGCATCAGCACAAACCAGACAACGGCAATGGCCACGGCGCTGAGGACAGCGGCCGGGATGCCGGCGTGTTTCAGAACCAGAGGTATCAGCAAAGGAAAGGCCAGCGCGCCTGCCAAAGGGGTGAAGGCAACCATGGCGCGCTTCATCTGTAGTGCCGGGATGGGGTCATGGATGGTCTTAGAACCACTCTGCAATGGCCTTGTCGGCAGGGTTGCTGTTGTCTTCAGGGGTGATCCGATTGAATTCGAGGGTGATGTTGCGCTTTTGCACACCATCGGCCGCAACGGCCTCGATGGGATACAGCTGTTGACCATCCCTGAACGGCACTTGCACCCGGAAGGTGCCATCCGCTGAAAGGGGCACCACTTCCGTCCCAATGGTGAGACGGGCAGAAGGGTCGGTGGCGCCGTAAACGATCAGTTCGGCATCCGCCACCAGCCAGAAAGAGCGCTGGCGAGCAGCCACGCCGCCGAGGCCAGATTCATTGCGGCCACTGGCCCACACCCCTGCTCCAGAGGCGTTGAGACGGTTGGAGTTGAGCTCCTGATCATCAAGTTCGTGGAAGGCTTCCGAGCCCCGACCCATGCCCCTGCTGCGGACACCGGAGGTGGCCGTTTGATACAGGCGCTCGTGCAGGCCAGGATCGGCGGACTCCAACGGGGTTGGCAGGGAGGTGGGGCTGGCCTCGAGCGAGAAGGGCACAAATTGATCGAGAATTTGCTCGCTGGGATGCATGGATGGCACCCTCGCCACGGACGAGAACGCCAGGGAAATCCAGCCGCCACTGCCACCTTTGCGATACCCCAACTCCACGCGGTAATCGCGATCACTTAACGGAACGGGCAGGTACCACTCGGTGACATGGCTATCCACCACAACCTCTTGGAGGGTGTGGGGGTGGGCGGAGCCGCCTGCTAGGCCAGTGACATCGGCCACCCGCAGGCAAAGCTGGCTTGCACCAGCTGCCTGGGCTTGGGCGCGATCCGCTTCGGCGATTTCCCAGAACACGTAGGCCCACTGGGGATCCCTGGGTAGGAACACCACAGTGGTGGACGCTGACGGCCGGGGGGCCGGCGCCATTTCGGCCTCGATCGCCTTCAGGCTGCGTTTGGCATTGGCCTGACGTGCTGCGATGGCTTCGAGCAGCTCGTCTTTGGATTTCCTGCTGTACAAACCAACACCCAGTTCACTGGCGATGTCCCTGAGCTGGCGAAGCGTCATCAGGGCCAACGTAGAGAGGGTCTGGCTCACAGCTGCAGGATTCGTTTGGGATCAGTGTGGCCACTTTCCCATTACCCGACTTCTTCCAACCATGGCCGTCAGGATCCACTGACTTCAGAGGGTGCATTTGGACACACCCTGGCCGGCCATAAAAAAAGGCGACCTAGGCCGCCTTTGGGTGATGGTGTGGTTCCAACCTTGGCCCGGACTGGCTTCAGCGGCCAATGCTGCGGTAGGGAACTTTGGCCATGTAATCCATGCCCGTGTTGCCGGAGGAGCCTCCGCTGTTGCGCAGGGCGGGCAGCGTGCGCACCCAGGGGAGATAGTCCTCGGGGAATCCGCCTCGGCGCTGGCGGGTGCGCTCGGGGAAGGCCTTCGCGGTGCCGGTGTACACCACTTGGGGGAAACCAAGAATGCTGCGGTAGTAGGCCTCGTAGCGGGGGCTGGTGAGGTTGAAGGGGCTTTCGCCCAAATCGCGGGAGCCCACCACCCGATTGCGGTGGTAGGGAACGGTGTCGTAGCCGAAGTTGTCGAGATACTCCTGGCTGTTGAGGATGTCGTCAACTGCGCCCTTGATGCCGCGGGTCATGATCACGGCCGACCAGGCAATCTCTTCGGACTTGCCGTGGACAGGGCGGCCTAGCAGCTTCTCCACCAGGTGGCGGGCCACCCGGTAGTTGCTGTTCAGGTTGTAGAAGCTGCGGGTGAAGGTGTCCGACAGGCACAGGGAGCGGATGAAGTCCCGCACGGTGATTTGGCCATCGCGCAGCTGGCTTTCGAGGGTGCGGTCCCGGTCGACCTTGAAGGCGTGGAAAAAGATTTGGCGGTAGGCCGCTTCGATCACGAAGTTTTGATCTTCGCGATCCATGGCCTTGTCCATGGCTACGGCCTTGGGATCCTCATCCGAACCCACCCGCAGAGCCTTGACCCGCGAGTTCTGGCTGGTGGGTGCGTATTTCAGGAGGGGCAGGGCCACGCGACTTCAGCATCACTCGCCTCGGATCGTAGAAGTGCGGCCAGGGCTGGGTCCGCCCTGTTGAGGCAGGACTCACAGTCCGTAACGTTCAAGTCGGTTTCCTGCGGGTGCTGGTTAGGCCAGCCGGGTCTCGACGCAGAAGGAGGCCGTGTTCGAGAGGCCTTCCACCGTGCTGGTGCGCAAGCGCACGTTGGGACCCGCAAAGCTGAAGCGCTCCAGGCTGTTCATCGTTTCGTAGCTCGTGGTGAGCAGCAGCTCGTCGCGGTCATCCATGGCGAAGTGGCCAGCCACGGGCGCGGTTTCTGCGTAGCCCCGATCCCGCAGCAGCAGGCCTTGGCGGCCGTGGCCATCGGTGGGGATCAGGCCGAAAACGCTCTCCCCTTCATGGGCCTCGCCGGCTTTGTCCCAGGCCATCGAAGCGTTCCAGGTCACCCGGCAGCCCCCGGCAAGGGCAGCGGGATCTTCGCCGTGCAGCTCGGCGATGGCGATCAGCCGGGGGTCGGCGGCGTCAAGTTCGACCACCTCAATGAAGGATCCTCCCGCCTCGGCCCGGCGGTGCAGCAGGTGGTGGCTGCTGCGCTGGGAGCGCCAACGGCCGCAGCTCAGCCGGAAAAAACCGATGGCATCGGCGATGGCTGGACTCGAAGCGGCTGAACTCATGGCAGAGGTGCTGGGGGCGTGCCTGGCAAAGGCGTTGTTGGGGGGATGATCGCAAGCCGGTCGTTGGCTGAGGCCGTGGCCCAGGTGGTGAGGTCGCTGAGCTCCAGGGCCAGGGGCCTGAGCCCGAGCGGTTGGGCGATGGCCTCCAGTTGATGGGCCGTTGCCACCAGTTGATCGGCGAAGGCGCGGGCGAAATCCCCGTCGCCTGCCAGGGCCTCCTGGCGAAGCGCCCAGGCCACGAGGCTGGCGTGATCGGGGATTGTCTCTGGTTGGGACCCGGCCCCATGGCGATCTCCAGTTATGGATTGGAGGGTGCGCAGCCCATGGGCGAGCAGCCGCAGGTGGTGGCGCTCAAGGGCGGGCAGAAGCGTGGCCTCCAGTTCGGCCACTTCCCCTTCCGAGAGTGGGCTTTTAGGCGGCGTCACTCGGTACCAATCGGAACCCACAGGAGTGGCCCTGCTCGAAACGCCATTGCACCCGTTCCACCTGGCAGTCGGGGAAGGTGTGGCGAATCAACTGGAGTTCCTGGTCGCAGACGCAGGGGAACTGTTCGGCGATGCGCATTACAGAACAGTGGAATTCACTCATGACCCAGCCGTCGCCGTCGGTGCTGTATTCCGCCACATAGCCCTCTTGGCGGCGTAGGTCGACCAGGCGCTCGAGCCGCTCCTGGAGGCTGCCCTGGCCAACCCGGTCGCGATAGTCATTGGCTTTTTGGAGAGCCTGGTGCTCCAACAGGTTTTGGACCAGTTCTGGCGGCAGGCTGCCGGCCATCGACTCCAGCAAACTGAGGGCGAAATGCTCACTGCCATCGGGAAATTGCCCCTGGCCTTTGCTGGTGAGATGCCAGCGGTTGCTTGGCCTGCCGGGCCCCTCCGGGGCTGGGCACGCCTCCACCAGGCCGTCATCTTCCAGGCTGCGCAGGTGGCGGCGCATCACCTGAACCGACACGGCAAGGGAGTCCGCCAATTCGGCGGCGGTAGCTTCGCCTTTGCGCAACAGCAGGGCTAGGGCCGCCGTGCGGGTGGGAGCTTGAACGCTCTCAGCCGGTGGGGCTGACGCGGTTGGGGGGAGGCTGGTGGCGCCCATCGCAGTCACCGATCCCCCACGCCAACCAATTCCCCACACGATGCCACGCCCATTCCAGAATTGGGGCTTCGGGCCGGAGGGATCCGTTGGATGGATCCGTTGGGTAGAAGGGCAGGAGGCACAATGGCGCCAACCCCAACGCCCTGGCCTTTGCCCTAGGCTCGAATCGTAACGAAACCCTTGTGTTTCGTAACTGGGTTGGGCGGGTTCCAAGCCCCTTGATCGCTTTCTCTCGCGACCCCCTTTCGTTATGTCCGACGCTGCGGCCAATTCCTCGCCTGCCGGTGCTGCTCCTGGTGCAATCCCAGCCTATGACAGCCTTGAGGTGATCCGTAAGTTTGCCGAAACCTACGCCCAGCGCACCGGCACCTATTTTTGCAGCGACCCTGGCGTTACGGCTGTTGTGCTGGCTGGATTGGCCAGGCACAAGGATGAGCTTGGCGGCGCCCTCTGCCCCTGTCGCCACTACGAAGATAAGGAGGCGGAAGTGTCTCAGGCCTTCTGGAATTGCCCCTGTGTACCCATGCGTGAGCGCAAGGAATGCCACTGCATGCTGTTCCTTACCGAGGACAATCCTTTCCGGGGTGAGCAGCAGACCATCAGCCTCGACGAAGTGAAAACCCTGTCCGCCGGATAGGCAGATTCATCCCATGA
>CAIYSK010000281.1 GCA_903928835.1 uncultured cyanobacterium | reverse complement strand
TTCAGCCGCCCCATGAGTTCTGGGGGTACGGGCACGGTTTTGGGAATCCCCTCGGGCGAGAGGACCCCCATCAGGCGGGTGCTCACTTCCTTATGGGCCAGCCCCAGCAGGCTTTTGCCCTGCTGCATCGTTTGGTAAGCCAGCTTGGTGAGCTGATCAGGCATGGCAGGGCTCAGCAGTGGCTCCATTCCAACGGATCGAGGCCTGCTGGTGTGAACCGGATGCCAACCCAGGGCGCCGTTTCCCAGGCCCGGCTTCCCAGGCCCGGCTTCCCAAGCTTTGTGTGCAACCCACGACTGGAACAGTCGACGCTCACACCGAGCGATCGATGTAGCCCATAGTTTTGGAACTCAGGCTGGGGTAGCCAGCCCATGGAACGCTTTTTTCTCGAGCTCGATCCGCCCGAGCAGGTGATGCGGAGCTGGCCCCACGTGGTGGTTATCGGGGGCGGCTTCGCGGGCCTGAAGATCTGCCACTACCTCGCGCACCAGCCCGTCCGCGTCACGCTGATCGACAAGCGCAACTTCAACCTGTTCCAACCACTGCTCTATCAGGTGGCCTCGGGATTGGTGTCCGAGGCCGACATCGCCTCGCCCCTGCGCCAAATGGTGGGCGATGCGCCCAATATCCAAATCCTGCTTGGTGAGGTGGTCGACATCGATCCAGAGGCTCGCCAGGTGGTCTTCAACGGCCAGCACTACGGCTACGACCAACTCATCCTGGCCACCGGATCGGGCAGCACCTATTTCGGCCGGGAGGAATGGAGGGCGCTCGCGCCTCCAATGAAGATCCTCGAACATGCCGATGAGATCCGGCGGCGGCTGTTGATGGCCCTCGAGGAAGCCGAACAAACTACCGATCTCAAGCAACGGGCGTTTCTGCAGACCGTGGTGGTGGTGGGTGCGGGCCCCGCCGGTTGCGAGCTGGCCGGCTCCCTGATCGAGTTGATGCATCGGGCCGTCCAGCGCAATTTCAAGCAACTCCGTCAAAGGGATTGCCGGGTTGTCCTGGTCGACCTGGTGGACCGGGTGTTACCCACCATGGCTGCTCCGCTTTCTGCCGCCGCCGCTGCCCACCTGGAGGGGGCCGGGGTGGAGTTGCAGCTTGGCCACAAGGTGGATTCCATTGCCCCTGGGCGCGTGTGCCTGGTTGGTTCAGCCGGTGGTCAACAGTTGGAGGCGGCCACCATCTGCTGGACCGCTGGGGTGCGGGCTTCGCGATTGGGAGGGCTTTTAAGCGAACGAACTGGCTGCGCCGTCGACCGGGGCGGCCGGCTGGTGGTGAGCCCCGATTTCTCGATCCCCAACTATCCGGACATCCGGGCGGTGGGCGATCTCTGCTCCTATAGCCACACCACCGATGCCAAACCGCTGCCGGGCACGGCGGGCCCTGCGGTGCAGGCCGGTGGCTGGGTCGCCCGCGACATCCTTGCCGGGCTCACCGGGGAAACGATCGCCCCCTTCCGTTGGCAGGACCTGGGCACCATGGCGGTGATTGGTCCCTGGTACGCCGTGGCCGACTTTCGGGGTGTGCACCTCACCGGCCTGGCCGGCTGGGTGGTGTGGGCCCTGGCCCACTTGGCCTTCATTCCCGACACTGAAAACCGAATCGCCCTGTTCAGCAAATGGATGTGGCAGATCGCCACCCGCCAGCGCACCGCCCTGCTGATCACGGGCCGGCCGGATCAGCACCTGGGCGTGGACGTGGGGTTATTCCGGGCGGAACGTCCTGACCTGCTCGAGGGCCCCGTGGAGACGCCTACTTGATGAACAGCATCTCCTGGTAGGTGGGTAGGGGCCAGATGGCGTCATCCACCAAGGCTTCCAGGCCATCCACCGCCTTCCGCAGCGATTCGATCAGGGGAAGGAGGGTGTTGGCGCAATGGTTCATGTGGCCCTGAACATCGCCGTGGGGTGGGTTGGCGATGGCCCCATCCAGCTCGGTGCAGGTTTGTAGCAGCTGTTGGTTGAGGCCAGCGATCGTGTTGACCAGCCCTCGGTCGCAGGGAAGTGCGAGGGTCTCCTGGAGCTGTAACGAGCTGGAGAGTTGGCCTAGGTAGCCCATCACGGTGGGGTAGATCTGGGTGCGGGCCATCTGTAGGGCCAGCTTGGCCTCCACTTCGATTGCGAGCGCGTATTGCTCGGCATAGACCTCGTAACGGCTTTCGAGCTCCACGGGGCTGAGGACCCCCTCACTTGCAAACAGTTCACGGATGGCCGGACGTTTCAGGACGCCAAGGGCTTCGGCGGTGTTGTGGAGATTTTCGAGGCCCCGTTCCTCGACGGCCATGCGGTGCCATTCCTTGGAATAGCCATCGCCCCCGAACACCACGGCGCCGTGGTTTTGCATGATCCCCTTCAACACCGCGAAGGCGGCGGTTTCAAGGGAATCGCCGGCATTGAGCTTGGCTTCCAATTCATGGGCAATGAACTGGAGCGAATCGGCCAGGATCGTGTTCATCGCCACCAGCGGGCCCGCCACGGACTGGTTCGAGCCCACGGCCCGGAACTCAAAACGGTTGCCTGTAAAGGCGAAGGGAGAAGTGCGGTTCCGATCGCCAGGGTCCTTGAGAAATTCGGGCAGGGTGTCCACACCCAATTGCATCAACCCGGCGGACGCAGATCCGGTCACTTCACCAAGCAGGATCTGCTTGAACACATCTTCGAGCTGGCTACCGAGGTAGACCGACATAATTGCCGGCGGCGCCTCGTTGGCACCGAGACGGTGATCATTGCCGGCGGTGGCGACCACCGCTCGCAGCAGGGGTCCGTAGAGATGGGCGCCGCGAATGACGGCGCCGCAGAACAGCAGGAATTGCATGTTCTCGTGGGGCGTGCTGCCTGGATCGAGCAGGTTGCCTTGGGTGGCATTGCCTACAGACCAGTTGACGTGCTTGCCAGAGCCGTTGATCCCTTCGAACGGTTTTTCGTGCAACAGGCAGGTCAAGCCATGTTTACGGGCCGTGTTTTTGAGCAGCGTCATCGTGAGCTGCTGGTGGTCGGTGGCCACATTGGCCGCTTCAAAGAACGGCGCGATCTCGAACTGGCCTGGGGCCACTTCGTTGTGCCGGGTCTTGGCGGGAATGCCCAGGGTGTACATCTGGCGCTCCACGTCTTGCATAAAGACCTGGACCCGCTCGGGGATGGCCCCGAAGTAGTGGTCGTCAAACTGTTGACCCTTGGCCGAGGGACGGCCGAATAGGGTGCGACCGGCGAGCAAAAGGTCGGAGCGCAGGGCCACGAAGCTGCTATCCACCAGGAAATACTCCTGTTCCGCCCCGCAACTGGAGTTGACCGGAGCCACCTCTTGGCAGCCGAGCAGTTTGAGCAGCCGCTGGGCCTGGCGGTTCATGGCAGCGTTGGAGCGCAGCAGGGGTGTTTTCTGGTCGAGGGCTTCGCCGGTCCAGGAGATGAACACGGTGGGAATGCAGAAGGTGACCCCGTTAGGGGTCTCCATCAAGAAGGCAGGGCTGGTGATGTCCCAGGCGGTGTAGCCCCTGGCTTCAAAGGTGGATCGGATGCCGCCGTTCGGAAAGGAGGAGCCATCGGGTTCCCCCTGTACCAGCACCTTCCCGGTGAATTCGGTGATGGTGGAACCATCGCCCTGAACGGAGATGAAGCCGTCGTGCTTTTCGGCGGTGGAGTTGGTGAG
>CAIYSK010000280.1 GCA_903928835.1 uncultured cyanobacterium | reverse complement strand
CTGCTCGTTGCCCGCGTACTCGGCATAGGGTTGGGCTGCGAAATCGGGGTAGCACAACATCCGCCCAAAGTGCTCAGGGATGGCCGCGTCGATCCGAGCGGAGTTGCCCTGCGCTTGCAGGTTGTAGGTGGGACTGGGTGCGGCCAGCGCTGCCGCCTGTTGCGGTGCAGTCGGCTTGGGCGCGGGCAGGACCGCATTGACCAATGCCATGCCCACCATCACAACCCCGGCCTGCATGGCCGCCAGGCCCCCGACGGAGCCCAAAATCATGCCTCCGCCCATGGAAAAGGAGAGCTCTGCGGCAAGCGCTGGCGCATAGACCATCACGGCAATCATCAGCACCATGCGCAGGGGGTTCGACCCACCACCGCCGCCCTGGGGGATGGCGTGGGCCTCGATGAAGGCCAGTACCTGGCCGTCTTCTAGCACCCGTTCCCAGTCGGCCCGAAGCACTGCGTGCCCATCCACAAACGCGACAAACGCAATATTCCAAGTCGGAGCCAGCTCGCGGATCGAGCCCGCGCGCTGCTCCACCCGGCGCAAATGCGGGTTGAGTCCGTTCTCAAGGTAGATGACGGTGCTCATGGGCTCAACTCAAAATACTCTTTGCGGCCAAACCCGCTCACAGGCCAGGAGGAGTCGGTGGTGAACACCACGCCGCAGTCCCGCACACAGTGCAGCACCCCTCCCCCGTCGCTATCCAACCAGACCCCGATATGCATGGGCCGGTGCACCAGCACCGCGCAGCCATGCGCAGGCTTTTCCACCCTGGCCCAGCGTTGGCGCTCCACATGGTGGCGAAACAGGGCCACCAACACCTGCGGGTTCTCGTAGTCCGGGGCGATGATTTCGGGCACGAGCACCCCAAAATGCTGCGCCTGGACATGCCGAAAGAAAGCCATGCAATCGAAAGACGCTGGCCCCTGGGCCCCCGCCTCCCAGGGCAGGCCGATGTATTGGGCAAAGCTCATACCAGCCCTACAAAGGTCTCCGCGCTGTATTCCAGATTCGGAAAGCGCTTGTTCATCAGGTTGTTGAACCCGGCGGTGGCCGTGATCTTGAACACATCGGCCACCACGGTCATGAGGGTCATGGCCAGGGGCGGATTGTTCTGAGGCGCCGACAAATTGGTGCTGATGAACTCCCGGTAGATCAGGGTCACCAGTTCGGTGCTGCCCATGGCGAGCTCAATATTGGCCACGATGCTGCGGTCGACGTTGTCCAGGGTGAGGGTGATTTGCGGCACGCCGTTGGGGCTGACCTCGGGCTTGGTGAATTCAAAGTTGAATGCCACAAAGGTGACTGCCGTACTGGCATCCCGGGGGGCCGTGCTCTCCAGCGTCGCGGTCAAGTCGACGTAATCGCGCACCACCCGCACCGGCACGGAGAACGCCGGGTGCCAGAGCTCGATGGTGTGGAAGATCACAAGCCCTGCGGGCGCGGCTGCATAGGCCTCTTTCAAGGCCTGGGTCAGGGTCGTGTCACTCATCGGATTTCCAGGTCTGCTGAGACCGTCCAGTTCAGCATGTTCAGGTGCGACACCTTGTAGGCATTGACGAACCGGGCGGTGGTGGACACCAGTCCGGTGGTGCCGATGGCCAGGTGGATGGTGAACCAGGAGGCGCCGCCTGCGGCCTGACTGGCGTCGTCAAACCAGGCCCTAAAAATAGCCAGTTGCGCATCGCTCATGACCCAGACCACGCTCACATGGTCATTGCGGGCGCTCGTGCG
>CAIYSK010000279.1 GCA_903928835.1 uncultured cyanobacterium | reverse complement strand
CGGTGGTGGCACCCGGTCCACCACCGCCTGAAGAATGTCGGGAACGCCCAGGCCTGTTTTGGCAGAACAATGGATGGCATTTGAGCAATCGAGGCCAATAATCGCCTCAATTTCTTCGCTGATCCGATCCGCATCGGCTCCTGGGAGATCGATCTTGTTGAGAACCGGAATGATCTCGAGGTCGTTTTCAAGCGCGAGATACACGTTGGCCAGGGTCTGGGCTTCTACGCCCTGGCTGGCATCCACCACCAAGAGAGCCCCTTCACAGGCCTGCAGCGAACGACTCACCTCGTAGGAGAAATCGACGTGGCCGGGGGTATCGATCAAGTTGAGGATGTAACTCTCGCCATCGGCGGCGGTGTACTCCATCCGCGCCGCCTGGAGTTTGATCGTGATCCCCCGTTCCCGCTCCAGCTCCATGTTGTCGAGGAACTGCTCTTGCATGTCGCGGACCGCGACCGTGCCGGTTTCCTGCAGCAGCCGGTCGGCCAGGGTGGATTTCCCATGGTCGATGTGGGCAATGATGCAGAAATTGCGAATCCTGGAAACGGGCACATCAGTCATGGCAGCAATCCTAAGGAGCAAGGCCAGCCAGCTCCAGCTGGGGATTCCTAAGCTCCAGGTATCGAAACCCACCAGGCCCGAGCCCAAGCCATGAGTACCGAAAGCACCAGCACACCAACTCCCACCACAGAAGCCGCTGCAGAAGCTCCTGCCGTAGCCAACGATCCCCGGGCCCTCACCATGGAAAACGTGGAGCGCACCCTCGACGAGGTGCGTCCCTACTTGATGGCCGATGGCGGCAACGTGGAAGTGGTGGAAATCGACGGCCCCATCGTCAAGGTGCGCCTCCAAGGGGCCTGTGGCTCCTGCCCCAGCAGCACCATGACCCTCAAGATGGGCATCGAGCGCAAGCTGCGGGAAGCCATCCCTGAAGTGGACGAAGTGGTTCAGGTGCTCTGAGGCAAGGGCAGTTGGCCATAGCCCGCAGATAGGCTTCGGCCCACCCGATCAAAGACCGTGCTCGACCAGCGTCTGCTGCGCGACAACCCTGAGTTGATTACCCAGCAACTGGGTCGTCGCGGCATGGCGCTTGACCTCACCAAACTGCAGTTGATCGCCAAGCAGGAGCGCGATCTGCAGGAAGAGCGCAGCAATCTCCAGGCCGAAGGCAACCGGATTGGTAAGGAAGTGGGTGGCCTGATTCAAGGGGGTGAAGCCCCCCATGGCCCCGCAGTGCAGGGTCTGCGCGACCAAGGCAACCGGATCAAGCAACAGGTGGCGGTGCTGGAGGAGGAAGAAAAGGAGCTCCAAACCAAGCTGCGCGACCAATTGGCCGCCCTGCCCAACCTGCCCTCGCCCCATGCCCCCGATGGCAAGAGCGAAGCCGACAACGTTGAGATCAAGCGTTGGGGCTCACCCCGCCAGGCCGCGAGCGGTGAAACCCTTGAAGAGCACTGGCAAATCGCCGAGCGCCTGGGTCTGTTTGATACCGAGCGGTCGGTGCGAATCGCCCAGAGCCGTTTTGTGACCTTGATGGGCCAGGGGGCCCGGCTGGAGCGCAGCCTGATCAACTTCATGCTCGATTTGCACGCCGGCAAGGGATACCGGGAGGTTTTGCCGCCCATCCTGGTGAACTCCGCCAGCCTGACGGGCTCGGGCCAGCTGCCCAAATTTGCCGAAGAAAGCTTCCGCTGCGCCGACGACGACCTCTGGCTCACCCCCACCGCTGAAGTTCCCGTCACCTCCTTGCATCGCGATGAGGTGATCCCCGCCGATCAGCTGCCGCTCCGTTACGTGGCTTACAGCCCCTGCTTCCGCCGGGAAGCGGGGTCCTACGGCCGCGACACCCGCGGCCTGATTCGCCTACACCAGTTCAACAAAGTTGAGTTGTATTGGTTCGTGCGCCCGGAGGAGTCGGCGGCGGCCCACCAGCAGATCACCGCCGATGCCGAGGCGGTGCTGGAAGCCCTGGAGCTGCCCTACCGCAAGGTCGAGCTCTGCACGGGCGATCTGGGTTTCTCGGCCAGCCGCACCTACGACCTGGAGGTGTGGTTGCCGGGGGCCGGCGCCTACCGGGAGATCTCCAGCTGCAGCGTCTGCGGCGATTTCCAGGCCCGGCGGGCGTCGATTCGCTTTAAGGAAACCAAGGG
>CAIYSK010000278.1 GCA_903928835.1 uncultured cyanobacterium | reverse complement strand
CTTTACGCAAGAGATAGCGGGTACGGCGCTCAATGGTCTGGACCCGGAAGTCCAGGAACACCCGCAGCATCTTGCTGAGGGTGAGCAGCACGGGCTCGCTGTTCACCAGCGCCAACATGTAGGCGCTGAAATTGTTTTGTAAGGGGGTGAGTTTGAATAGATTATTGAGTACCACCTGGGGATAGGCATCACGACGCAGCTCGATCACGATCCGCATGCCATCCCGGTCGCTTTCATCCCGGATGTCGGCAATCCCCTCGAGCTTCTTGTCATTCACCAATTCGGCGATCCGCTCGATCAGGGCGGCCTTGTTGGTTTGGTAGGGAAGCTCGGTGATGATCACCGCATCACGGTCAGGGCGACCTTTGGCCTCGACCGTTTCAATCGATGCCACACCGCGCATGGTCACCGAACCACGGCCGGTGGTGTAGGTCTCGCGAATGCCCCGGCGGCCCAGGATCTGCCCGCCGGTGGGGAAATCGGGGCCAGGGATGATCGCCAGCAATTCTTGGTCGCTGATTTCAGGGTTGGCAATCAGGGCCAACATGCCATCGATCAGTTCGGTCAGGTTGTGGGGTGGGATGTTGGTGGCCATACCCACCGCAATGCCAGCCGAGCCGTTCAACAGGAGTTGGGGAATGCGCGCCGGCATCACCGTGGGCTCCTGCTGGGAGCCGTCAAAGTTGTCGGCGAAGTCAACCGTTTCGGCCTCGATGTCCTCCAACAAGGCGTCGGTGGTCAGCGACTGAAGCCGTGATTCGGTGTACCGCATGGCGGCCGGTGGGTCGTTGTCCACCGAGCCGAAGTTGCCATGGCCGTCGATGAGGGGCATGCGCATCGAAAAGTCCTGGGCCATCCGCACCAGGGCGTCGTAGACGGCCGTATCCCCGTGGGGGTGGTACTTACCCAGCACCTCACCCACCACCCGGGCGCATTTCCGATAGGGCCGATCGCTGGTGAGGCCCAGCTCGTACATCGCATAGAGAATGCGGCGATGCACGGGTTTGAGGCCATCGCGGGCATCGGGGAGGGCCCGTCCCACAATCACGCTCATCGCATACTCCAAGTAGGAGCGCGACATCTCGTTGCGGAGGTCGGTCTGAATGATCCGTTCGTCGGAACTACCGGGTCCGGTGGTTTCCGCCATGCATGACCGCCTTAAGCAACGATCAGTTTATCGGCACCACCTGCACTTGTCCGAAGTCGGAGCCCCATGAGCTTGCCGATCCGCACTGAAGCCCAGTTACGCCATCGCCAGGAGCGGGGCCAGCTCAGGGTGCGGGCTGCCGCGGAATTCCGCGATTTGGTCGAAAAAGCCGGCCTGGAAGAGGCCTACGCCCATACCGATGTGGTGGTGGCCGCCGATGCGTGCTTCACGGACCAGGCCAGCCTGCACGTGGGCCTGGGTCCGACGGATCCACCAATCCGCCTGCGATCCGCCCAACTGGCCGGGGTCAGCACTGGCTGCGGCCACGGCAGCACGGATTTCCTCCTGCCCATGGGCGGCGGCCTCGCAGAGCCGGCCCGCCACGGTGGGGCCCAGGTTCTCGGGGCCCTGCTGGCGGGAGCAAGCGTTCCCCTCTCTGCCCTTGGCGAAGGGACGGCCCTCCATCCCCGCCGGGAACTCCACACCGAGCTCAGCCTGGAGCGCATCGCCGCCGGACGCCTGCTGCTGCACCGGGGCATTAGCGAAAACGGGGTGGTGGCCGTTAGCAGCGCCGAAGGCTTGACCACCACCCCCTACGGCCCCCTGCTGGGGCCCTTCACCACCGGGCTCTTTTCCTGTGGCGGTGCCGGCAGCATCGGGCTGACCATGCCGGGCCTCTCCCTGCTCGGCCCCGGATCCCCCGTGCTGGTCGGCGGAGCCGTGGGCTGGGTGGTGGGCAGTGGCAGCGGCCACAACCCGAAGGTCAAACGCCAATCCTCTGGCCATGCCCTCAGCCCGGGATGTGCGGCCGCCCTGAGCGTGGATCTGCATGACCTCCAAGGCCAGTGGGTGCGGCCCTGCTTTTTTGAGGGTCACGGCAGTGGCCTGCTGGTGGCCATCGCCGCACCGGTGCCCCTGATCAACGAATCGGTGGCTCGCCAGGCCGCAACTGGCAACGACGACCTGGAAGCCCCCGTACTGGATCTGGCCATCCCAAGGCGGCTGAAGCCCAGCCTGGGAACGGCCCGCTACAGCGACCTTCTGGCCGGCGAACTGCAAATCAAGGGCCGTCCCATGGGCTGTGCCCCCGCCCACAGTCCCAGGTTGGCCGCAGCCATCGGCCAAGAACTGATCACCCGCCTCTCTAGAGGAAACTTCCCCTTAAGCCTGCCCCTCCAACCCTTAAATCCCAGGCCAACCCTGGTGGCACTTGAGGCCTAGGCCCCCCATAAACTTTGACCCAACTCTCCGAGCCGACCGGGCGACGATGGCCCACGACGATCCAAGCCTGGACGATCCCAGCCAAGACGATCCAATCGAAGCGGGTGGGGAGTGGCAGATGCTCAGAACCAAGCTTGCGGACTGGGCCGCCAGTGATGCCCCCCAAACCCTCTGGCAGCAACTGCAATCGCCGCTGAAGGCCTTGGCCCTTCTGCTCGGAGGCCTGTTTGTCTTGCACCTCTACTCGTCAGTGTTGGGCGCCCTGGAAGGCTTGCCGTTGCTTCCGGGCCTCCTGGAACTCACCGCTCTGGTCTGGATCGCCTGCCATGGGGCCCCAGCCCTGCTGCGTCGCCAGGAACGGCAGACCTTGATCGACCAGCTCAGCCAGCGTTGGCAGCGCCTGCGCCATTAGGGCCTAGTGCCGCAGGCAAGTTGATAGGTTGGCCCGAATACGGAAGCTTCAGGTGGACATTCAGCTCGGTCGCTCCCGCACTGTTCGTCGCGCCTACGGCATCGATGAAATAGCGCTGGTTCCCGGCGGTCGCACGGTGGATCCTGCAATTACCGACAGCAGCTGGACCCTGGCCGGGGTAACCCGGGAGATCCCAATTATTGCCAGCGCCATGGATGGCGTTGTCGACGTTGCGATGTGCGTCGAGCTGGCCAGGCTCGGAGCCCTGGGGGTGCTGAACATCGAAGGGGTTCAATGCCGTTATGACGATCCCAACCCCGTGTTGGATCGAATTGCCGCCGTTGGTAAAGACGAGTTTGTGACCTTGATGCAGGAGCTCTACAGCCAACCCGTCAGGGAAGACTTGATTCGTCAGCGCATTGGCGAAATCAAGCAGCAGGGTGGCATCGCTGCCGTGAGCGCAACCCCCGTTGCGGCCCTCAAATTCGGCAAGGCCATCGCCGATGCCGGTGCTGACCTCTTCTTCGTGCAGGCCACCGTGGTTAGCACCGAGCACATCGGTCCAGAAGGCCAGGCCACCCTCGATCTGGCCACCCTCTGCCGCGAGATGGGGGTTCCTGTGATCCTCGGCAACTGCGTCACCTACGACGTCGCCCTTCAATTGATGCGGGCCGGAGCCGCTGGGGTGATGGTGGGCATCGGACCTGGCGCCGCCTGCACCTCCCGGGGCGTTCTCGGCATCGGCATTCCCCAGGCCACCTCGGTGGCCGACTGTGCTGCTGCCCGCGACGACTACTTCAATGAGACCGGGCGGTACGTACCAATCGTCGCCGATGGCGGCATCGTCACGGGAGGAGACATCTGCAAGTGCCTGGCCTGCGGGGCCGATGCCGTGATGATCGGATCCCCCATTGCCCGGGCCGCCGAAGCCCCCGGCCGTGGTTTCCACTGGGGCATGGCCACCCCTAGCCCGGTGCTGCCCCGCGGCACCCGCATCAAGGTGGGCACCACCGGGACCCTGGAAAAAATCCTGCGGG
>CAIYSK010000277.1 GCA_903928835.1 uncultured cyanobacterium | reverse complement strand
GAAATTGACCAACCCCATGGTGAGTAACCCCATTGATGTGGTGATTGTGGGAGCCGGGCTGTCGGGGCTGATGGCTGCGCGTCTGTTGCAGGAGTGGGGGCTCCAGGTTCAGGTGCTCGAAGCCCGTCAAGCCGTTGGTGGCCGGCTGCAAAGTACGTTGACCACCACAGGTTCAGTGGTGGACCTCGGCGGCCAATGGGGCGGCGCCACCCACCATCGTCTTGCGGCACTGGTGGAGGATCTCGGCTTAGAGCGCTATCCGAGCCACTATGCCGGCGATGGTGTTCTTGTCTGGCGGGGCCAGCGGCTTCGGGCCCCCCTGGTCGAGGGCCATGGCGACACTCTGTGGTTCTTTGAGCCCGAAGCCCTGGATCTGGATCCAGCGGTCTTGGAGGCCACCAGGGTCCTCCAGCGTTCGTTTGTTGATCTGGTCAGCCGAATTGACCGGCAACGCCCCTGGCTGACGCAGGATGCCGAGCGCCTCGACCGCATCAGCGTGGCGAGCTGGGCCGCCTCCTTGTGTTCCGAGCCCTTGGCTGAACTTCCCTTGAGCTGGCTCTGTCGGGTGGGCGGATCGGGGGGCTTTGAGCCCTGGGAAGCATCCATCCTCCATCTGGCCTGGACCCAGGCGGTGGCTCCCCAAGCTGACAATCCAGAGTCCTGGCTGGTGCGGGGCGGAATCGCGCCGATGGCCCAACGAATGGCCGAGCAACTCAGCCTCAAATCGCCGGGATCGGTTCTCCTGGAGGCACCGGTTGAGGAGGTGAGCCAGGACAACGATGGTGTCGACGTGCGCATCGAAGGTGGCCTCACGATCCGGGCCCGTGCCGTGGTGGTGGCCGTACCCCCTCAGCAACGGTTGGGGATCCACTTTCAGCCGCCCCTGCCTGCTGCCCACAGTGGCTTGGTGCAGCGTTCCCCCATGGGAGCCATGACAAAGATCTTGGCGATCTACGACCATGCGTTCTGGCGCGAGCAGGGTCTCAATGGGCTGGGAGTTGGCAATCTCAATGTGCTGGAGTTGACCGCTGACAGCGGCCCCCCAGAGGGAACTCCCGGCATCCTTGCTGCGTTTGCCTCGGGGCAACGGGCCCTGCGGTTAGGGGCGCTTGATCCTTCCCAACAGAGGGAAGCCATTCTTTCTGATTTTCAGGCCCTTTGGGGTCCCCAAGCAAGTGAACCCGTTCAGCTGATTGTGAAGCCTTGGACAGGGGAACCATGGATTGGCGGAGCTTTTACCAGCTTTCCCCTTCCGGGCAGTTGGACAAGTTATGGAGCCTTGGCGGCAGGGGATCAAGGGGGGCCGGGCCCCTGCGACCATGGCCGAGTGCTGTGGGCAGGCACCGAGGCTTCTCCTCGCTGGCCAGGTTATTGCGAGGGAGCACTGGAAGCTGCAGAGCGAGCAGCGCGGGCGGCTCAGCAGTGGTGCCTAGCTAGGTAGCAGACCCACGGCACGAGCCAACAAAATCAGATCCACATCAAAAGCAACCAGAAAGTGGATCATGACCAATACTTTGGATCGTTGCTTTATGGGTTCAACGTTGGGAAAGAAAGAGAATGTCACCACCGTGGATAGATAGAGATAGTCGATAAAAGCTGGTCGCCAAGG
>CAIYSK010000276.1 GCA_903928835.1 uncultured cyanobacterium | reverse complement strand
TTCGAGCCATCCCTCCATCAGGCCTGCCGCCTGCTCAGCAGTGAGGTCTTGCCGCAGTAACAGCTGGTTCAACAGGGCGGGCCAGGTCCTTGAAGCGGTCATAGCTAACGATTGGATTCAGGAACTGGTCGCCCAAAAAAGGGCAGAAAATAGCCCGGGTGCAAAGCACACCGGGCCGGGTGATGGGGACGTTTCCACTATTACGCGAGGACGGCGGATTTGGCCATCTTTAGAGACGGATTAGAAATCTCACCCTGGGCTTGATAGGTGGTCAGGACTAATGGTCTGGATGCGTGTTCTGGATTAGCTGCCTTCCTGGTCTGAGGTGTCAAAACCTGAACCCACGGCTTCACTGGCTGCCTCGTTGCCAACCGGGGCGGGGCGGAAACCATCGGCCCAAATCTGCCGGGTGCGCAGGTGCAGTTGGTCGCGGCTGAGGCCCCATAGGCGCAGGGCTTTGGCTAAATCGTCTTTGAGATCAGGGGCCCCAGGGAAGCCCTCGTAGCGCATCAACAGCCGGGCCGCATCCACAAGATGGTCATCCGCTGGCGCTTCGACTGCCAGGAGCCGATCGATGGCGTCGCGATCGGTTGCGTAGAGGGGATGGGTTTGATCGGCGGACACGGCGGGATCAGGCATCGGGGAAGCAACGCGTTGAAACAGCTTGACGGGGATGGAGCTCCCTAGGTTGGCGTGCAGTTGTGATCACCGCCAACGTGGGCGCCTTTCGAGCCGATCTGATCGGGCGCTACCTGCGCCCCCACAGAAAGGCTGTGCTTCTCGGTGCCTTGGCGTTGGTGGTCGTCAACGTCCTCAGTGTCTCGATTCCACTGCTGGTCAGGCGGGTGATCGACGACCTGCAGGACGGATTTGCCCTGCGCGACTTGCTGCATGAAGCGGCGCTGATCGTGGTGTTCGCCACCGTGATGGGGGGCGTACGGCTGATTTCGAGGATGTTGGTCTTTGGGGTGGGCCGCCAGGTGGAGGCCGATCTCAAGCAGCAGATCTTCGACCACCTGTTGAAACAGGAGCCCGGCTGGGTGCAAACCACCGGCAGTGGTGAGGTGATCAGCCGGGCAACCAGTGATGTGGAAAACGTGCGGCGCCTGCTCGGCTTCGCCGTCCTCAGCCTCACCAACACGGCCCTCGCCTATGCCCTCACCTTGCCGGCGATGCTGGCGATTGACCCCTGGCTCAGCCTGGCCGCCGTTGGGCTTTACCCGGTGATGCTGATGGTGGTGCGCCTGTTTGGCGGCCGCATGATGCGCCAACAGCGGCGCCAACAAGAGGCCCTGGCCTCCCTGAGCGATCTGATCCAGGAAGACCTCTCTGGCATCAGCGCCATCAAGATCTACGGCCAGGAGGCGACGGAACAAACCGCCTTCGCCAGCCGCAATCGGGTCTATCGCGATGCAGCCCTCAACCTGGCTCGCACCCGCAGCACCCTGTTCCCCCTGTTGGAGGGGATTTCATCGATCAGCTTGCTGATCCTTTTGGCCCTCGGCAGCGGCCAACTCGAATCGGGCCGGCTCAGCATTGGCGACATCGTGGCGCTGATCCTCTTCGTTGAACGGTTGGTGTTCCCCACGGCCCTGCTGGGTTTCACCCTGAACACCTTCCAAACCGGGCAGGTGAGCCTGGAACGAATTGAGGAAATCCTGCAGCGCAAGCCCCGGATCGTCTCCCCCCTCGAACCGGTGCGGATCGACCATTCAGGCCAGGGCAGTTCAGGCCAGGGCAGCATCGAAGCCCGCGGTCTCACCATCTCCTATCCAGGCACCTCCCGGCCCGCACTCCTGGACGTGAGCTTCTCGGTGGCCCCGGGGGAACTCGTGGCCGTCGTGGGGCCAGTTGGTTGCGGCAAAACCACCCTGGCCAGGGCCCTGGGTCGCATGGTGGAGGTGCCCAGTGGGCAACTTTGGATCGATGGCAACGACATCACCCGCCTGAGCTTGTCGGATCTGCGCGGACTGGTGGGACTGGTGCCCCAGGAGGGATTCCTGTTTACGGCCTCGTTGGCCGAAAACATCCGTTACGGGGACCCGGAGGCACCGTTCTCCCGGGTTGAGCGGGCTGCCCAACAGGCCCGCCTCGAGGCCGACATCAAGGGCTTTCCCGATGGCTACGAAACCCTGGTGGGCGAGCGGGGCATCACCTTGAGCGGAGGCCAGCGGCAACGTACCTCCTTGGGAAGGGCCCTGCTGGTGGATTCCCCCTTGCTGGTACTAGACGACGCCTTGGCAAGCGTGGACAACAACACGGCCGCCGCAATCCTGCGCAGCATCCGCGCCGAACAATCCAAGCAAGGCCAGGGGCGCACGATCTTGATGATCAGCCACCAACTCTCTGCAGCTGCCGCCTGCGATCGGGTGTTGGTGATGGAAGACGGCCGCCTGGTCCAGCAGGGTCACCATGATGACCTCTTGGCCGAGGGCGGAACCTACCGGCGCCTATGGGATCGGGAGCAGGCCAGCGAACAACTGCGGGTTGTGGGCTAGAAGTTTGGTCATTGCGCACCGTGTGAGGCCCACCATGCGATGCGCACCATGGGATCGGTCTCAACAGTTGTTGAGCTGACCTGACAGCGCCTCTAGTGATGGCTTAGCTGAAGGGGTCGTTAGCGCGCCGCGGCCATGAAATCTGGAATTAGCTCATCCCTTGAAACCGCCAAGGCGTACAACCTTCGCTGCACCCTCACCTTCGGGGACATCTACGGCCAGATCCTGATCTGGATGCT
>CAIYSK010000275.1 GCA_903928835.1 uncultured cyanobacterium | reverse complement strand
AATCCACCCGCCTGGATTTGGTAGTGGTGGTGCTCAATGCCAGCCAGCTCGACCGCCAATTGCGGCTGGCCCTCCAGGTGCGGCAGCTGGGTTTGCCGGCGGTGCTGCTGCTCAATATGGCCGATGAGGCCAAGCGTTTTGGCGTCAGCATCGACACCGCCACCCTGGCCCAGGAGCTGGCCATGCCCGTTGTGCTGCTCAGCGCCAAATACCGCCGCGGCTTGGGGGAGGTCCGCCATGAAATGGCCAAGGCCATCTCGAGGGGAATCCGTGCCCAAGCTGCCGTGGCCCATCTGGAGGCTTGCCTGGCCGAGGGCGATGACGCCCTCCAGCGGCAAATCGTCCAGCTTTTGGAGAGGGCGGTGACCCTGCCTCCCCAGTGGCGGGATCGGCTCACCCGGCGGCTCGATGGGGTTTTGCTGCATCCGCTGCTGGGCCTGCCGCTGTTTTTTCTGGTGATGGCCCTGATGTTTCAGGGCATCTATGCCATTGGCGTGCCGCTGCAGGAAGCCCTGGGCACCCTGCTCGACAGCTTTGGCCAGGGGGTGATCGCCCCGCTGATCAGTGGACTGCCCGCCTTTGCCCAGGGGTTTTTGCTCGAGGGGGTCTATCAAGGCATTGGCACGGTGAGTGCCTTTTTGCCGGTGATCTTTTTGTTCTTCCTCGCCATGGGGGTGGTGGAAGACAGCGGCTACCTCTCGCGGGCGGCCTACTTGATGGATGCCTTTATGGAGCGGCTGGGGCTGGATGGCCGCTCCTTTGTGCTCTCGCTGATGGGCTTTGGCTGCAATGTGCCGGCGATCATGGGCACCCGGGTGATGCGGGATCGGGGGCTGAGGTTGCTCTCGATGTTGATCATTCCCTTTTCGCTCTGCTCCGCGCGCCTGAACGTTTTCCTGTTCATGGCTTCCGTCTTTTTTGTCCCCCGGGTAGGCGGCCTGGTGATCTTTGGCCTCTATGTGATGAGCTTTGCGGCGGCCATTGTCACGGCCTTGCTGTTTAAGGGGCGCTTCTCGAGCAATGAGCCCCTGGTGCTGGAGCTCCCCCCTTACCGCTTCCCGACCCTGCGCCAGATGGTGGGCCGGGCCTGGCTGGAGGTGCGGCACTTCTGGTTTTGGTCGAGGCGCTTCATTATTTTTGGGGTGGTGGCCGTGTGGCTGCTCAACAACTTGCCCTTTGGGGTGGAGCCGGCATCGGCCCAGTCGTTCTCTGGCTGGATTGGCAGGGCCTTGATGCCCGTGCTCGGGCCCCTGGGCATCAACCCCAAGCTGGCGGTGGCGTTGCTGTTTGGCTTCATTGCCAAGGAGATCGTGCTGGGTGGTTTGGCAGTGATCTATGGCCAGGCCAATCCCTTGGCCTTGGGCCATGCCCTGGCCTTGGATGTGAATTGGGTTCAGGCGGTGAGTTTCATGCTCTTCACCCTGCTCTATACCCCCTGCCTCTCCACGGTTGCGGTGATCCGCAGTGAATCCAAGAGTGCCAAGTTCACCTGGTTTTCGGTGCTGTGGTCGTTAGCCCTCGCCTGGCTAACCAGCTTTGTCTTTTATCAGCTGGCCACGGTGCTGGGTTGGGGACCTTTGGGCGTGCATTAAGGGCCATTTCAGCGCCTTTTCTGCCACCGTTTTGCACGCTTTTACCGTGACTGGGTGCTGGAAGCGAACGATCACGATTGCTTGTGGATCCGATAGGAAACGGCATCCCAAAAAACTCGTCAGGTTGGCCGGTTTGATCCCTATGGTTTGCGGCCCCTCCTTATTTAGAGCTTCTATCAATGACCGCTGCCTTTTTGCAGACGGCCTGGCTGGTTCCGCTCTATCCACTTGTGGCGGCAGTGTTGTCGCTGTTGTGGTCGCCGGGGCTGATTAAGCGCACGGGCCCCCGGCCCTGCGGCTATCTCAATCTGCTGATGGTGACTGTGGCCTTCGGCCACAGCGTGCTGGCCCTGCTGGGGTTGCACACCAATTCCCTGGCGGGCCCTGATGCCCTCTACGCCCCCATTCGCTTTGGCTGGCAATGGCTCTCCACCGCCGGATTGACCATTGGTTTTGATGGGGTGATTACCGAACCTGCCCTCATTGCCATGACGGTGATTACGGGGGTGCACGTGCTCACCCAGATCTATGCGATTGGCTATTTAGAAATGGACTGGGGCTGGCCCCGCTTCTTTGGCTGCCTGAGCTTTTTTGAGGCGGGTTTGTGTGCCTTGGTGCTCACCGATTCCCTGTTCTTCAGCTATGTGCTGCTGGAGCTCCTCACCCTCGGCACCTACCTGGTGGTGGGCACCTGGTACAACCAGCCCCTGGTGGTGAAGGGGGCCCGGGATGCCTTCCTCACCAAGCGCATTGGCGATTTGGTGCTGTTGGCGGGCCTGGTGGCGATCTTGCCGGTGACGGGCACCTGGAATTTCCATGGCCTGGCCAGTTGGGCCCAAAGCTTTGCGGCGAGCCAGCCTGCAGATAGCCCCCTGCCCTGGAGCCTCACCCTGATCCTGCTCGCCCTGGTGGCCGGGCCCATGGGCAAGTGTGCCCAGATCCCCCTCCACCTTTGGCTGGATGAGGCCATGGAGAGCCCCCTGCCCTCCACGGTGTT
>CAIYSK010000274.1 GCA_903928835.1 uncultured cyanobacterium | reverse complement strand
CGATCTTGGATGGCAACCCGCTGGCCGCTGCCTACGACGGCTACAGCTGCTGCCCCCTAATCACGGGCTACGGCAAAACGATCATGGCTGAGTTCAACTACAAGCAAGAGCCCACGCCGTCGTTCCCCTTGGATCCCACCAAGGAGCGCTGGAGCATGTGGTTTGTGAAGCGCAAGGTGCTGCCCAACCTCTATTGGAATCGGATGCTCACCGGCGGCCTGCATGAGCGGCGCTTTATTCCGGGTGTGAAGGGCTAGCGGCTTGCTGGCATTGGCGGGCCATCAGGCCCTCCTCATCGGCGGGGATCTGGTGGAGCTCAAGCGGCTGCAGCCAACCGAGGGCTTGGCGGAGTTCGCCTGCCAGGGCCTGGTCGTTTTGACCGATTCCGCCGGTGAGGGCGATGGCATCCACCCCCCCCAGGCAGGCGGCCATGGCCCCAATCCCGGCGATCAGTTGGTGGCGAAACACAGCGATCGCAAGCCGGGCAGCTTCCCGGTTGCTGGATTCACTACCGGTGGCGATGGCGCGCAGTTGGCCCATGTCGCTGCTGATGGTGGAGAGGCCAAGCAATCCGCTCTGCTGGCTGAGGGCTTGCTCGAGTTGATCGGCGTCCAGCCCCTGGCGCAGCTGGTGCAGCAGGATCCCCGGATCCACCGTGCCACTGCGGGTGGCCATCACCAACCCCTCCAGGGGCGTGTAGCCCATGGTGGTGGCGATGCTTTGGCCATCGCGGATCGCACAGAGGGAAGCACCGCCGCCCAGGTGGCAGCTGATCAAGCGTGGCGCCCGCACCACCTCGGCGATGTGCTGGTGGCTGAGGCCGTGGAAGCCGAAGCGCCGCAGGCCCTGCTCCCGCCAGCTCGCTGGTAGGGCATAGGTGCGGGCCTCCGCGGGCAGGGTGTGGTGAAAGGCGGTGTCGAAGCAGGCCCACTGCTGGATGGCAGGCTTCAGCCAGCTCCCCATGGCGTGAACCAGAGCCAAGGCCGGACCGTTGTGCAACGGGGCCAGGGGGGTGATGGCTTCCAACGCAGCGATCGTGCTGGGATCTAGCCGGGTAGGCGCGGTGAACCGCTCGCCTCCATGCACAATCCGATGCACAACCAGCTGCAGGTTGTCTGCCCTGGGGCCAAGGGCCTCCCCCAACCAGGGACGCAGACCATCGGCCTGAACAGACCCAGAGGAAGGCTCCCAACTGCGTTGGCCGTGCCAAAGCCGTTCGCCAGAGGGCCCGACTAGCGCCGCCTTGAGGCTGGCGCTACCGGCATTGAGCACGAGAACTGTGAATGCCAAGGGGTAGGGAGGTTTGGGCGTATCTTTGAAGATTCTCTACCGCGTTCTTGATGAACCAACTTCTCTCTTCCTTGCACCCCAACCCAGGATGGGCTGTGCCAGCAATCTTTCCCGTCTGCGACACGTCCACCTTCCCGCCTACGCCTATTAGTGACACGGTAGGCAAGCACTGCATTCTCGAGCTCTACAACTGCGATCCCGCCAAGCTCGACGACGAAGCCTTCCTCAGGACCGCCATCACCTCAGCAGCAAAAAAGGCTGGCGCCACCCTGCTCAATCTGATCACCCACCGCTTCGAGCCCCAGGGTGTGACGGGATTGGCCCTCTTGGCCGAATCCCATATTTCGATCCACACCTGGCCTGAATCGGGCTATGCCGCGGTGGATGTGTTCACCTG
>CAIYSK010000273.1 GCA_903928835.1 uncultured cyanobacterium | reverse complement strand
GGTTAGCTCCGCCGATTTCACCAAACGCCTTGGTCAAGGCGAGGGGTTCGAGCCGTTGCTGCCAGCGGGACACGGGGCTGGCCTGGTCGACGTCCGGCACGCTCACTAGATAGGGCAGCTGCTGGATCCACAAATCGCCGCTGTTTTCGGTGCTGCCGCCGCTGCTGCTGTGGAACACCGCGTTCACCAAGTTGCCGCCGTACATCAGCACCTCGCCCCGGGTGCTCGCCACCGCTTCGCGGGTCGAGGGGGTTTCGGCCTCCACGCCCTTGTACACCTGGCTCGCCACGGTGGCCTTGACATCGAAGGGCTGGCTGGCCGATCGCTGGCGCAGGGCATAGGTGCGGGCGGCCACGGCCTGGGCCCGAAGGGCCGCCTGGGGCCAGCTGGCGGGCATTTCGCTGCCCACCACGCTGGGCAGATAGCTCTCAAGATCCACAGTGTTGATGGCCTGCAACGCCGATCCCTTGATCGCCACGACCAGACGGCCGCGGTAGCTGCGTTGCTTCAGCTGAAAATCCCCCGCGGGCTTGCTATCCCCCAAGGCCAGGCCACTGGCCAGCGGTTCCAGCCAGATGGTTTGGGCTGACCCACTGGCCTGGGCTGAAGCACTGGCCTGGGCTGCAGGGGACTGGCCATTCCGCTGCACCGCCATAGCTCCGCCCACCAGGGTGAGGGTCACGGTGTCGCCCGGCGCCAAAATCACCTGGCCTCCAGGGGTCTCGGCCAAGCCGCGCAGGGCAAGCGGATGGTCGGTAGCCGCCACAGTCAGGGTGGGGCTTTCCACAAGCAGCACCCGCACCTGGGGCTCGCGCTCCTGGGGCTCGCGCTCCTGGGCCATCACGGCCTGGGCAATCACTGGTTGGGCCAAGAGAACCTGGGGCGCCAAAGCCGCCAAGGCCACCACCACCGAGCCCGGCGCCGTCCACCGGCCTGGGCCAGGCAGCCAATTGCGGAAATAGGGCACCACGGCCGCCGCCACTCCTGCCAGAGGGTCCATTCTGCCGGCTGCCCCTGGGGAGTGCCAGCTCCGCGTGGCACCATGCACCAAAGCCACTGGGCCCGTGCAGGTCACCTTTTTAGGAACCAGCTCCGGGGTTCCCACCCGCGGCCGCAATGTCTCGTCCGTGGCCCTCAGGCTGCCGCAACGCTCCGAGCTGTGGCTGTTCGACTGCGGCGAAGCCACCCAGCACCAATTCCTGAGGAGTGAGCTGCGGGTGTCCCAGCTCAGCCGCATCTTTATTACCCACATGCACGGTGACCATGTGTTTGGGTTGCCGGGCCTGCTGGCCAGCCTGGGCATGGCGGGCACCTGCCAGGGCATTGACCTCTATGGACCCGACCCCCTGCGGGATTTTCTGGAGGGGATCCTGCGCACGTCGTCGACTCGGATCGGCTATCCGCTGCGGACCCATCGGGTGGCAGAGGCGGCAAGCACGGGGACACTTCTGCTGGACGACCCCGACTTCACCGTGCGCTGCACGCCCCTCATCCATCGGATTCCGGCCTTTGCCTACCGGGTGGATCAAAAGCCCCGGCCAGGCCGCTTTGACGTGGAGCAGGCCAGGGCCCAGGGAATCCCGGCGGGGCCGATCTACGCCGACCTCAAGGCCGGCCGCACCGTCACCCTGGAGGACGGACGGGTGATCAATGGCGCAGCCCTCTGCGGACCGGAACGTCCCGGGAGCAGCGTTGTGTACTGCACCGACACCGTGTTTTGCGAAGCGGCGGTCGACCTGGCCCGCGGAGCCGATCTGCTGATCCACGAGTCCACCTTTTCCCATGGGGAGGCCGCCATGGCCTACCAGCGCCAGCACTCCACAAGCACCATGGCGGCCCAGACAGCCCTGGAAGCGGGAGTGAAGCAACTGGCCCTCACCCACCTCAGTCCCCGTTACATGCCAGGCAATCCGATGACCCCGGACGACCTGCTTGCTGAGGCCCAGGCAATCTTCCCCAACACCCTGGTCGCCAAGGATTTCCTCAGCATCGAGGTCGCCGCCACCGCCTAAACCCCCAGGCCCCAGCCCCCTGGCCCTGCAACAGTTCACGTAATTCCGCGCCAGAGGGCCCTTTTGCCGTGATACAAGGTCTCCGATGCGGTTGATCCGCCAACCCTCTGGCTTCTCCCAATGGCCTCCTCCTTCTCTTTGGCTGCCCTAGGCAGAGCTGCCCGCAATGCGGTGCGAGCCCTGTTGGTTCTGCCGATGGCGCTGCTGGTTTGCTTTGCTTCACCAGCCATGGCAGCCCAATGGAGCGCTGATCAGCTCACCGTGCCTGCCACCCCGGATGGCACCTTGGTGACCTTCAACGAACAGGAGATCAAGGCCGGTCGCAAGGTGTTCAACCTCAGCTGCGGCGAATGCCACGCCGGCGGCATCACCAAGACCAACCAACACGTGGGCCTGGATCCCGAAACCCTGGCCCTGGCCACCCCGCCTCGCGACAACATCGAGGCGCTCGTCGACTACATGAAGGACCCCACCTCCTATGACGGCGAGTATTCGATTGCGGACGTTCACCCCAGCCTGCGCAGCAGCGACATCTTCGTGAAGATGCGCGATCTCGACGATGACGACCTGCGCCTGATGGCCGCCTACATCCTGGTTTCCCCCAAGGTTCAAGGCCAGCAGTGGGGCGGCGGCAAGATCTACTTCTAAACAACAAATCCCGCACCCAGGCCAGTCTGGGACCCATCAGGCCACCTCTCGGGGTGGCCTTTTTGATTAATAAGTGGACCTCCAATCGCCGTGAATGGTTCGCTGCAAACGCCGCCCTCCAGGTGCGGGAGAATCCGAAAATCCAGTAGGATTCGCTGACAGCCAGCCCCTATAAATTGTCCATGGAAACAACAGCCAACCAGGGCGGCGTCCAGATCAAAAATCCAGAGCGAGGCTGGATTGGCGAGGTGCTGGGCACAACCATCCAGGACATGGAGGTCATGCCCTTGGGAGCAGCAAGAGGATTCCAGTCAACAACCTGGAAACTCCAGCTGAAATCTGATCCGCCGGGCAGCGCCCCTAAGACGGTGATCCTCAAAAGTGAAACGACAAACGAGGAATTTAACGAACTAACCCGTCTGGCTAATTCGTATGTGAGAGAAGTTGGTGTCTACAAGCACCTCATACCGAGAATAAAAAATCATCAGCCAGTTGTCTATGCCTGCGACGCAAGTCAGCCTTGCTGGCTATTAATCGAAGACCTAACCCATCTGCGCCCAGGTGATCAGGTGGTCGGCCTGACCCGGCAGGAAACCCGTGACACGGTCCAGCGGATGGCAGCGCTGCACGCGGAATTCTGGATGGATCCCCATCTCGAGCAGCAGGACTGGTTACCGGCCCACAATTTCTGGTTTGCCCAGCCCGATACTGAACTCGTAGAACCTTTCTTCCAAACCTATGGGGTTCGTCTTGGGGAATCGGTTTCGAAGATCTGCCGGGCGGTAATCGAGCAAGGTGAAGCCATTAATACCGCCATCAGTGAACGCCCCTGGACACTCATTCATGGAGACCTGCGGGCAGACAACCTCCTATTTGGGGGCACATCCGAATCGCCGGCCGCGACCATTATTGACTGGTCCTGGGCCAGCCGCAGCATGGCAGTGATCGATCTTGCCTTCTTGATTGGTGGGAGCACACCCATCCCCCAGCGGAGGGGTTACTTGGATGAACTGCTTGTGACCTGGCACGATGAATTGGTATCCCAGGGGGTTCGTGATTACCCATTGGCCGATGCTCGCCGCGATCTGCAATTGGCAGCCCTACGCGCTCTTACAACGTCGGTCACAGTAAGCAGCTTCGACCAAAAGCTCGATATCAACATCCGCTCCTCATTATTGTGGGACCAGGCCATCCAACGCCACGGAGCTTTTGTTGAGGAATTAGAAGCCTGGCAAGCGCTCCCAGATCCATCCTTATTTTCCTAGCTTTGCCTTACTGACTAGCCCTCTGGTGGCTTGCTATTGGTCGGCTCCATCGTGGCTGGTAATTTGCTGTACCACCACTCCTGAAGCTCGGGGGCCAGCCGGGTAGGGAAGAGGGTGATCACCGTGCGGGTGGAACGGGCCCCGGGTTGCAGGAGCTCCACGGCGTAGCTGGGGCAGCGCCGGGACGCCAGGTCCGCCACAAAACGGCGCCCAATGCGGCGCCAGCTGGGTTCCTTGCTGCGCCAGGCCAGGCGGCAACAGGGCCAAGGCAACTCCTCCCGATCAAACAGGCGGCAGCAGGGGCCGATCACGCGATAGCTGAACTGGCCGCCCGCACTGGTGTGCTCGCTGCCGGGCTCCAGAAGGATTTGGGCCTGGACTGGTGACAACGATGACGCCATGAAAAAGCCACCCCGAAGGGTGGCAGGGAAGGAACGGCTGATCAAGAAGGATCCAGCCAGATGCTCAATAGAGCTCTTCTTCAGCGTGGGTCTTGATGGTGCAGTCGCTGGTGGGGTAGGCCACGCAGGTGAGCACGAAGCCAGCTTCGATCTGGTCGTCGTCGAGGAAGCTTTGGTCGCTTTGGTCAACGGTGCCAGAGGTCAGTTTGCCGGCACAGGTGGAGCAAGCGCCAGCGCGGCAGGAGTAGGGCAGGTCAATGCCCTGCTCTTCAGCTGCGTCGAGGATGTACTGGTCATCGGGCACCTCGATGGTCTTGTTGAGGCCTTCGCTCTCGCTGATGAGGGTGACCTTGTAGGAAGCCATGGAAAAGATTGGAGCTCACAGGCATCCGGAGGGCCGGGCCTGTAGGACTCGCTATTCATACTTCCCCCAGAGGCCTTTCAAGGGGTTTTTGGGGCCAGGCCGCGGGAAGGCCAATCAAAACCAGGACACGCATCAGCGTGACTTATGCAACAACGGCCCGCTGGATGGTCATCAATCCCCACTGGCTCTGCTGGCCCGTGAGCTCCCCATGCCAGCCCTCGTCAGCCAGCACCCGCTGCAACGACGGCGCCTGATCCACCAGCAGGCCGCTCAGCAGCCCCACCCCACCGGCGGCCAGCACCTGGGTAAACGCCGGGCAAAGGGCCTCAATCACCGGCGCCAGGATGTTGCACAGCAACAGGTCGGCGGGGTGGCCATCGAGGAGCTCCGCCAAGGCCTCCACGGAGCCCAGGCGCACCGCCACCGCACCAGAGAGACCATTCAGGGCGGCGTTGTCGGTGGTGGCCCGCACGGCCAGGGAATCGGTATCAGCGGCGCAGACGCTGGCGGCCCCCAATTTCAGGGCAGCCAAGCCCAATACCCCGCTGCCGCTGCCCAAATCCGCCACCCGCAGTCCGGCCAACGCCATGGTCTCGATGGCTTCGAGACAAAGCCGCGTGGTGGGGTGACTGCCAGTGCCAAAGGCACTGCCCGGATCCATGGCAATCACCAGGCGATCGGCATGCTCTTCAGGGCAGTCCAGCCAGGCCGGCAGGATCAGTAGCCGACCCCCCACAGGGTCAGCCTGCCAGTGCTGTTTCCAGGTGAGACTCCAATCCTCATCCGCCTGGTGGGTCCAGGTGATGGGCGGCAGGGCTAGCCCAAAGGGATCGGCGAGGCCCTCCAGGGCCTGCTCCAACTGCTGGCGCTGGTCAGCGGGCCAATCGATCTCTGGCAACCAGGCAATCAACTGTCGCTGATCCGGGGCCTCCGGCCGGTGCTGGAGGGCAACCCGGGGGATGCCCAGCACATCCAGCTTCCAGACCAGGGATTCCTCAAGTTCTGGTAAGGCCGCCAGCTCCAGCCGCCACCAGGCCAGGGCCATCAGAAGGTCACCGTGTGGGCTTGCTGGATGCCATTGATGGCGTTGATGGTGGCTAACAGGCTGGCGGGGATGGGGTCATCCAGGCTCACCACCATCACGGCATCACCCCGCACAATCCGGCGGCCCACCTGCATCGAAGCGATGTTGACGTTGTGCTCGCCCAGCACGGAGCCGAGATGGCCAATGATCCCGGGCATGTCCCGGTGCCGGGCAATCAGCATGTGGCGGCTCGGCGCCACATTGACGGGGAATTCATCGATCGTGGTGATGCGCAGCTCCCCATCGGCGAACACCGCTCCTGTGACGCTGTGCTGGCCGTTGGCGCCCTTGGTGCTCAGCTGCAGGGAGCCGCCGGCGAAGTCCCGGCTGGCGTCATCTTTGACCTCCACCACGTGGATGCCCCGGGCCTTGGCCTCGAGGCCCGCATTCACATAGTTGATGCTGTCGCCGAGGGCCGTGGAGAGCAGGCCCTTGAGGGCGGCAATCACCAGGGGCTGGGAGGGGTGGTTCGCAAACTCACCTTGCAGCCGCACCTCCAGCTCTTCCACGCTGCCACCAGCCAACTGGCTGATCAGCTGGCCCAGGGTTTCGGCGAGCTGGAGATGGGGTTTGAGCTGCTCCATCACCTCCGGGGTGAGGCCAGGAATGTTGACGGCGCTCCGGGCAGGCAGGCCCAAGAGCACATCCCGGATTTGCTCAGCCACGTCGATGGCCACATTTTCCTGGGCCTCTTCTGTGGAG
>CAIYSK010000272.1 GCA_903928835.1 uncultured cyanobacterium | reverse complement strand
GCAAGCACCAGTGTTTAACGAAAAAGAAGCACGCATCAGAGCAGAGAAATACCAAACTGCACTCACACACATATATAGCATACAGACAGCCGTACATACATACATACATACATACATATATGCGTACAGACTGAAATTCATAGTAATGTATGCTTTCACGCACATAAACATTTCATTTCTAAAGCACCTGCTGTGCTGCCATCGCCAAGGCACTGGCGGAGGTTTCATGGCCCGCCAGAAACAAAAAGCACACCTGATCAAGCAATTCTGCTGTGCTGAAGCTGCTGCCGGTTTCTGGGTCTTGCGCCTCGATCAGGGCCTGCAACAGATCCTGGGGCCCATCTTCGGGCGACCCATCTTGATCGGCCCGGCGCTGGTCAATGGCAGCTTCGATCCAACGGCGGATCTTGCCGGCATGGTGGGCGAGATAGCGCTGAAGCCACGGCTCGGGCAGCCGCAAAAAACGCAGCATCAGGGCTTGGCCGGCCCGGCGCTGGTAGCGGGAAAACGCCTCAAACAGCTCCCCAGCCTCAGCGGCCTCTAGGGGCCGCGAGAGGATCGTGCGCACGATCACATCGGCTGTCACCAGGGTCATCTCCTGGTCGATGTCTACCGTTGTTAGACCTGCAGAGGTTTCCCCTGCAGAACCAGCGGCCGCAGCATCCAGGCGGGCCAGCATGGCCGTGACAGCCCCTCCCATCTGCGGGAACACCTTGCGCAGCTGCGCAACCTGGAAGGCCTGATCCATCAGGCGCCGCTGCCGGGCCCATTCAGGGCCATTCACCGAGAAAATCGCCCGGCCAATCAATGGCTCCAGGATCCACAGGGTCAACGGGTGCTTGGGATAATGGTCCACCTCGTCCACCAGCATTCGCTTCACGGCCGCCGGCTCATTCACCAGAAACAAATTCAGGCCCAAAAATCTCACCGAGCCGATGGGAATCTGGTAGTCCCATTCGCTCAACAAATTCAGCCACGACCTCAAGCCGCTACGAAGTCGGAGCAAAAAATGGGGCGCATAGGGCACCAATTTTGGGCGAACAGGTTGTTGATCAGTGTTCAAGGCCTGATCTCCTCTGGATGGCACTCCAGCAGCAAGGCATAGAAATCAAACCCTCCAGCTTGGGCAGATTCAGCTGTACGCAGGTATTCAAAATGCAGATCAAATTGATGGCTCGCCAGGGCCCACCAATTGCTGAGCTGTTGGCGCTGGGCCAGGGGAATCAAACGCAGCACGGGATAGCTCTCCCCCTGGCAAGGCAACCCACAACTGGCATAGGGATCGACGCCTGCAAAGCAAAGGAAATCATCCCCCGAGGTGACATCCAGCCAGGGCAGGCGCGGCTCCTGGGCCAGCAACTGCAAATCGGCATGGAACCCCGTGGCCTGGCGATGCACCGCCAAATTGGCCAGGTTTTGGCCCAGGCTGAGCAACCGCAAGCGCTGATCGAGGCCGCTTTGCCCCCAGGCGGGCTCCCGGCGCAACTGGGCCGCCAGCATCGCCATCACGAAACTGCCTGAACTGTGGCCCACCAGCAACACCTCGGCAGCGGGGTTCTGCTCCTCCAGGGCCAGAATTCGCCCAGCCAGAGCCCCAAGCCGCTGGCGCAGCCCTGCATCTCGCGCCTGGCCCAGCCGGTGGGTGAAGCGAATCGAGCGGTACAGCCACACCACCCCCAGCCGCTCGGCCAGCTTCCAGCCAAGCGCCGCCAGCGCCATCGCTACAACCCCACCCATCGCCAAACCCATCACCCCCCCGACCGCAGCGCCAACAGCCAGCCCCCCCAAGGGCTGCAGCCAGGTCGCCACCCCTGTAGCTGCTGTGAGGGTCAGCACCAGCCAAAAACCAAAAAACAACAGCGGCCACAGGCCTCCCAAGGCCACGGCGGGGGCCAAGCCACCAATCCGCAGCAACCCGCCGCCGAGCACATACCAGCCGTAAATCCCCACCCCATCCCAAATCAGGCGCAGGGGGTTCTTGGGCCAGTTCTGGCGGGCGATGTCATCCCAGTGGAGGAAGCACACCTCCAGGGGTAGCGATCCAGCCGGAAGCCCTGATTGGCACTCCTGCACCTGCCAGGCACTCAGCAGGGGATCCGGTTGCCCTCGGCGGCGGCCAATCTGGAGCTCGCGACCTTGCCGCGATGCATAGGTCTGCAGTTGGCCTGCAAACAGGCGATAATAGAACGCGGCTCCCCGCGGATCAAAACCGCTGAGAAAGTACAGCCTGCGGCGAATCTGCTTGCGCTGTTCGTAACCTTCTTCCTGCCCTACCGGAGCCGCTTGTTGCACCCTGCCTTGCCCCGGCCGCTAACGGCAACGGTGCTGATTTTAGCTGCCTGGCTGGGGGCACCCGTTCCGCCCGACCTGGCCCAGGCTGCGCCCCTAACCAACCCACCCCCCAAAAGCGCTACGACCAGTCAACCCAGGCTCCAAGGCCGCCAGGGGAGCTACCTGGCCACGGTCTTTGTAGCGGCCACTTCCAAAAAGGCGTGGCAGGTGCTCACCAACTACGGCGCCATGGCGGGCGTGATGCCCGATATCAAAGAAGCCCAGGTCTTGAGTCGTAATGGCGCCAACCTGGTGCTTCGCCAGACCTACCAAGCCCCCTACACCTTTGGCCTGCGCGTCACCGCCATCCTGGCCCTGCGCGAAAGCCCGCCGCGCCAGCTCAGCTACAGCCTGATCAGCAGCGAGCAGATCCGCCAACTCAAGGGCAGCTGGATCATCACTCCCGTGGCTGGCGGGGTGTTGTTGCGCCACACGATCCTGATGGATCCTGCGGTGCCCAGCGTGATTCGCCCCCTCTATTTCGAGCTCAGCGAAGCCAACCTGCTCCAATCGATGGCCATCCTCAAGCGCCTGATGGAGCAGGGCGGCTGAGACGCGCCACCCCGCCGCTCCGCACCTCGTACACCACGCCGCGCCACTCCACCCGCCGGGCCAAAGCGGCCCGCACCGTGGCGATGCCGTACACCAGCTGGGTGAGCGGCAACCAACGCAAGAGGCGCCAGGCCGAGGCAAGGCCGGTGGGACCATCCCTGGGCCCTACGTCACTTGCGGCTCCACGGCCCGGACCCAGCGCGGCCAAAGCCCGGCCGGCCACCTGCCCAATCCAGAGCAGCAAGCCCACACAGCCGAATTCATAGAGCAGTAGGGCCGCCCCAAGGCCGCTGGCCGCGGGCAGCTGGCCATGGAGCAACAACACCAGCAGCTCCGCCAGGCAGGCCAGCAGCAGCACCAGGCTGCCCAGACCATGCAGGGCCACCAGGGGCCAGGCCCGATGGTGCAGCCGGGCCGTGAGCAGCTGGCGGGCAATCCAGCGGGTGAGGGGCCTGAGGCAAATCGAATTGTCGCGGTCGAGGGCGATCAACTCGGGCCGAAATTGATAGGTGAAGCCCACGGTTGCTAGGGGCCCGGGCAGGGCCGTGTCTTCGCAGAAGCTGGTGGCCAGCACCTGGCGCCAACCGCTGGGCTCAATCAACTCGCGCCGGATCGCCAGCGAACCGCCCCAGGGGATACCCAGCACCGTCATCAAAACCAGGGCACCCCCATTCCAAATCGCCCGCACCATGCCGGGGCCACTGCCTGGACAATCACCCTGGGCTGGTTCATACCATCGGTTGCCCGAGACAGCCCCCACCCCAGCCTGGCCGCAGCCCGCCGCCAACGCCGCCAGCCACCCGGGAGCCACCACCGCATCGGCATCCACCAGGGCCACCAGCTCGGTACTGGGATGCAACACCCCAAAGGCCTGGCGCAGGGATGCGCTTTTGAGCGACCCCGCTTGCGGCCGAGCCGCCAGCGGGATCATCCGAACCCCCTGCCAACTTGCCTGCCCCAGGGCCTCCAGCTGGCCCAGGCGCTGCTCCGCCACCACCCAGCTGGGATCCTCGAGGGAATCCACCACCACCAGCAGGCGCCAAGGGCCCGGATAGGCCTGGGCCCCCAGGGCCGCCAAGGCCGCGCCCAAGCTCGGGTCCACGCCGCGCAGGCAGAGCACCACCTCGGCCGCGGGCGCCGGAGAGGCCAAGGCCGGCCGCTGCTGGAGCCGGCGACGAGCCACGGCGGCAAAGCGCAGGGTGAGCCCCAACTGCAGCAGCCAGGTGGCGAGCAGTGCTCCTTCCAGCCCTTGGGCAATCCCAGGCCCTAGGCCAATCCCTGTCCCCAGCCCAATCACGAAGCAGCGACGCCGGTGAGCAGGCTGCGGCCATAGGGACCGACCAAGGCATCAAAACCGGGGCAGCGCACCCCCAGGGCCGCCAAGGCCTCGGTGGTGGCAGCGCAACTCGGCCGGGCCCGAACCCCCGCCTGGTTGAGTTCGGGATAGGTGAGCTGCTCCTCGCCCCAGCGCCTCATGAAGAAGGCCCGGATCCCATGGAGCGGATTGGCGGGATCGGCAGCGATCGCCTCGATCCAGCGCCGCATCGGCACCAGCTGCAGCGGAGCCCCGTAGGCGATCAATTGGTTGAGCAGATCGGCCAGCAACATCGGTTGGGGGTGCTGCAGGTGGTAGTTCATCCCCACCGCCTGGGGCATCCAGGCCAAGGCCGTCACGGCATCCGCCACGTAGTCGACGGGCACCAGATCCAGCTCCCAGGGCAGATCCGGAGCCATACCGAGGGCCAGACAGCCCTGCAACAGCCGCTGCAGCAGATCGTCCTGATGCCACATCCCCGTGCGCGAATGGCCGCCAATCAGGGGGGGCCGATACACGCTCACCGGCAGGCCAGCTGCTCCCGCCGCCAACACCAGGCGCTCGCTCACCCATTTGGTTTGGGAGTAGCCCACATGGATGCCGCGCCACTCGGAAACGTCGTCGCTTTCGAGCACGATGTGGTTGCGGTAGGCCGCCGCCTCGAAGGCCGCCACGCTGGAAATCAACTGGATCGGGACGGGCCTGGGCGCATCCCCATGGACCGCCAGCTCCAGCACCGTGTGGGTGCCGCCCACATTGGCCGCTTCGAGCTGGCCGTAGGACGCCATCTGGCTGAGCTGGGCGCCGTTGTGGAGGATGCCCCCCAGCCCCCTGGCCAAGTTTGCAAAGGCCAGCTCAGAAAGCCCAAACCGGGGCTGGGCCAAGTCCCCCGGCACCGCCACCAACCGGCTGGCCCAAGCCTCCTGCCAGAGGCCGTAATGGCCCAGGTTGGCCTTGATCCGCTCCAGCCCCGTTGGGCCGTCCTGGGCCCGCACCAGGCAGCGCACCTGCAGCTGGGGCCAGCGCTCCAGTTGGCCAGCTAGCAGATAGGCCCCAAGAAAACCGGAGGCCCCGGTGAGCACAATCGCCTCCCCAGGGGGTTCAATCTCGCAAGCGATGGCATCCGGATCGCTCGCCAAAGCAGCGGCCGCCGGCAACCTCCAGCTGCTGCGCAGCTGCTCCCAGGTCTTGGGCCTTCGTGGCAGGGGGTGCCAGGGTGGCAGGGGTGTGCCAGGTTGACAGGGTGGCTGGGTGTGTGCCAATCATTGATGTGGCAGGGTGCCCCACGGTGTCATGGTGGGGTGGCAG
>CAIYSK010000271.1 GCA_903928835.1 uncultured cyanobacterium | reverse complement strand
CGACATCGAAATCGAGGCACGGGAAATCCTGCGCATTAAGGACATGCTCAACCATAGCTTGGCTGACATGTGCGGCCAAACCCTGGAGAAGGTCACCAAGGACACCGACCGCGACTACTTCCTCAGCGCCGCAGAAGCCATGGAGTACGGCCTGATCGACCGCGTCATCTCCCACCCCACCGAGGCTTAACGGCCAATCCGTAAGCTTGCTGTTTGCTTCGCTCGCGACAGCCCTGATGGCCAAGCTCTATTACGACACCGACGCCGACCTCAGCCTGCTGACCGGCAAGACGGTGGCCATCATTGGCTACGGCAGCCAAGGCCATGCCCATGCCCTCAACCTCAAAGACAGCGGGGTGAGCGTGGTGGTGGGCCTCTATGAAGGCAGCCGCTCCGCCGAAAAAGCCAAGGCCGATGGCCTGGAAGTGCTGACCGTGGCCGATGCCTGCGCCAAGGCTGATTGGATCATGGTGCTCCTGCCCGATGAATTCCAAAAGGCTGTCTACGACGCAGAAATCGCTCCCCACCTCAGCGCTGGCAAGGTGCTGAGTTTTGCCCACGGCTTCAACATCCGCTTCGAGCTGATCAAGCCCCCCAGCGATGTGGACGTGGTGATGATCGCTCCCAAGGGCCCCGGCCACACCGTGCGCTGGGAGTACCAAAACGGCATGGGCGTTCCCGCCCTCTTCGCCATCCATCAGGACGCCAGCGGCAAGGCCCGGGAACTGACCATGGCCTATGCCAAGGGCATTGGTGGGACCCGCGCCGGCATCCTGGAGACCAACTTCAAGGAAGAGACCGAAACCGACCTGTTCGGCGAGCAGGCCGTGTTGTGCGGCGGCCTCTCAGAGCTGGTGAAAGCTGGCTTTGAAACCCTGGTGGAAGCGGGATACCAACCCGAACTGGCCTACTTCGAGTGCCTGCACGAAGTGAAGTTGATCGTGGATCTGATGGTGAAGGGCGGCCTCACCGCCATGCGGGATTCCATCTCCAACACCGCTGAATACGGCGATTATGTGAGTGGCCCCCGCCTGATCACAGCTGAAACCAAGGCCGAGATGAAGCGCATCCTGGCCGATATCCAGGACGGCACCTTCGCCCGCAACTTCGTGGCCGAATGCGATGCAGGCAAGCCTGAAATGCAGAAAATCCGCGCGCGGGACGCCCAGCATCCGATCGAAGAGGTGGGCACGGGCTTGCGCTCAATGTTCAGCTGGCTGAAAACCGCCTGATCCAAGCCCACCCGATCTTGCAAGGCTGGCTACTTGTAGCCCTGGCCTGTGGCCTGGATCGCCTCATCGGCGATCCACGTTGGTGCCTCCACCCGGTGGTGGTGATGGGCTGGTTGATCACCTGGCTGAGGCAGGTGGTTGAGTGCCTGGCCGGCGATCGCCCCTGGGCCCTGCGCCTCGGCGGCGGTGCCATCACCCTCGTACTGGTGGTTGGTAGCGGAGGCCTCGGCTGGGGCATCGAACACCTGGCCATGGCGAGCCGGGGCCCAATTCAGGTGATCGCCTGGCTGGTGCTCTTGATCGCCCTCGCCAGCGCCCTGGCCGGCAAAAGCCTGGAGCAGGGGGTGCAGGCCGTGCTCGATCAACTCGGT
>CAIYSK010000270.1 GCA_903928835.1 uncultured cyanobacterium | reverse complement strand
CCGCGGGAGAGGCCTGGCCCCAGGGCTGCGCAGGCTTCTTCGGCAGGGGCCTGGCCGCTGGGATCTACCCGAGCTGCCTGAGGTGGGCGGACCCTTAATCCCCACGGGCTGGGTGGCCGAGGCCCAAAAGGAGTGCGCGGACCTGTTGGGTGCGGAGCGCTGTTGGTTTGGGGTGAATGGGGCCAGTGGCCTGTTGCAGGCTTCCTTGTTGGCGATGGCAGAGCCGGGCAGTCGGGTGCTGCTACCCCGCAACCTGCATCGCTCCCTGCTGCATGGCTGTCTGCTGGGAGACCTGGAGCCCGTGTTGTTTGATCTGCCCTTTGATCCGGCCACCGGCCTGTGGTTGCCGCCATCGGTGACCCACCTGGAGCGGGTGATTGCTGCTGCCCAGCCAACTGGTCCCTTGGAGGCCCTGGTGCTGGTGGATCCGAGCTACCAGGGTCTGGCGGCGGAGTTGCCAGCTCTAGTGGCCCTGGGCCATCGGGCGGGACTGAAGGTGCTGGTGGATCAGGCCCATGGCCAGGGGGAAGCCCTCGCTGCCGGTGCCGATCTGGTGGTGGTGTCGTGCCAGAAATCCAGTGGCGGCTTGGCCCAAAGTGCCCTGGTGTTACAGCAGGGCGAGAGGGTCAAGGCTGGGGAGATGGAGCGGGCCCTGCTGTGGCTCCAAAGCTCCAGCCCCAGCGCTTTGTTGCTGGCATCGGCTGCCGCGGCGGTGCGGCATTCCACCAGCCGGATGGGCCACGCCCAACGCCGCCGGGCCCTCACGATCGCTGGGCTTTTGCGCCAGCGCTGTCATCAAAAGGAATTGCCCCTGGTGCCTAACCAGGACCCCCTGCGCTTAGTGCTCCATACCGCAGCCATGGGCATCAATGGCCTCGTTGCCGATGGTTGGTTGATGGAGCGGGGGGTGATTGGTGAACTGCCTGAGCCGGGCACCCTCACCTTTTGCCTGGGCATGCAGCCCCCGGCCTGGCTGGAATGGCGGCTGCCCCGGCAGCTGGTGGCCCTGCGCCGCGCCCTAGGCGGAGCACCCCTGCCGCGGTTCAGTGCCCCCCCCTTGCCCTTGGTGGCCTCGCCAGCGATGCCCCTCGGCCAGGCCTGGCGATCACCCGCTATTGGTTTGCCCCTGGCCGATGCGGTGGGGCGGATTGCCGCCGAACCGCTCTGCCCCTATCCCCCGGGGATTCCCTTGCTGGTGCCAGGAGAGAGGATCGATCGGGATCGGGCAGCTTGGTTGGTCGCTCAACAGGCCCTGTGGCCTGGCCAAATCGCTGATACCGTAAAGGTAGTGGCCACGTAAAGCTGATGCAGCAGGCCGGGGCCTACCAATGGGATTTCGTGACCCCTGGCTTGCCCGATGGGGCGTTTGAGCATGCCCCTGGCTTTAGCCCCACGCCCATGGAGCTGCGGGTGATGCTGTTGGCCCACCTGCGGCCCAGGCCCGATTCGCTGGTGTGGGATGTGGGCGGTGGTACTGGAGCATTGGCGCTGGAAATCGCCAGGCTCATGCCCCATGGGGCGGTGCACACCCTGGAGCGGGATCCCGATGCCATTTTACTGCTGGAGCAGAACCGTCAACGCTTTGGCATCGCCAACTTGCATATCCATGCCGGCCAGGCCCCCCACGATCTCAAGCAGTTGCCGGCCAAACCCGATCGGGTGCTGTTGGAGGTGGGTCGCCCGCTTGGGGATGTGTTGTTGGCGGTGTGGGACGCGTTAGTGCCCGAAGGGCGCCTGGTGATTAGCACCGCCAGCCTTGAGGGCCTGGTGGATGCCACCGACACCCTCGGCCAGTTGGAGGCCCGAGATCTCCAGGTGGTTCAGGCCACGGTGCATCGCATGCAACGCCGTGGCAGCCAGACCAAGCTGGCGGCAGCTGAGCCCCTGTTCTTGATCGCCGCCGAACGTTGAAGCCCAGCCTGCCCCCTAACCATGGCTCCTCCACCGGCAACCCCAAGAGGCGCACCGCCACGCCGCTCGCCAGGTTGCTGAGTGGCTGGGCCGCCGGTGGCTTTGGTTTTGTGGTGGTGATGTTGGGGGGCTGGTGGTTCACCGCTGCCGTGGGCGTGATCGTGCATTTGGGTCTGCTGGAGTTCTTCCGCATGGCCCAGTTCAAGGGGATTCGCCCTGCCACCAAGACCACCCTGGTGGCGGTGCAGTTGCTGTTGATTTCTACCCAGGCTGCCACTGGCATGGAGGGCAGCCATTGGTTTTCCGGGGATGTGGCGGCCGCCATCCTGCCGGCTTCAGGGGCGGTGATTTGTGGCTGGCTGCTGTTGCAGCCGGTCACCGGCACGATCGCCGACATCGCAGCCTCGATTTTTGGCCTCTTCTATTTGGGCTTTTTGCCCAGCCATTGGATCAAGCTGCGCGACCTGGCCGACCAAGCCCTGGCCCCCAACCTGGCGGGCTGGAGCTGGCCCCAAAGTGCAGGCCTGGGTCTCACCCTGGTGGCCTGCTTTTTGATTGTGGCCACCGATATCGGCTCCTATGTGATTGGTCGCCGGCTGGGGCGCCATCCGTTGTCGCCGATTTCCCCGGGCAAAACGGTGGAAGGGGCCCTGGGCGGCATGGCCTGTGCCTGCCTGGTGGGCGCCCTCGGTGGGGTGCTGCTGGGGTGGCATTGGGGTGCCCTGGTGGGGGCTGGGCTGGGCGCGGTGGTGGCGGTGTTTGCCCTGGTGGGGGATCTCACCGAATCGATGATGAAGCGCGATGCCGGTATCAAGGATTCCGGGGATGCCATCCCCGGCCATGGGGGGATCCTGGATCGCATCGATAGCTATTTGTTTGTGCCGGCGGTGGTCTTTACCCTGGTGACCCTGGTGTTGCCCTTGATTCAGGCTGGCTAGCACCGACTGACACCTTGGCCGTGCCGTAGAGCTGCACCATGCCGCCTTCGAGATTGGCGCGCTCAATCGTGATGCCCGGATCCATGGGCAGTTCCACCTGCAGCTCCCCTGCGCTGGCGTTGATGACCACCGAACCATCGGAAGCTTGGAGGTGGGTTTCGAGCTCCACTAGACCCACCTCGCCTGCGGCCTTTGCAGCAAAAATAAGTTTGTCATGGCTGATCCGCAGCTCCACCACGGGGCTGATCCCCAGCAGTGTCTCGCCCAGGTGGTCGGCCAGGCCTCGCCACTGGGGCTTGCCCATCGATTGGGTGAGGCCTTCCGCCGTAAAGCCCACCTGGCCTTGAATCGTGAAGGGTTGTTGGAGCTGCAAGGGTTGGCCCTTCAGTAGCTTGCCGATGTTCACCTCAATGGGGCTGGTGGTGAGTTGCACCAATTCAAGCTCTAACTGCTGGTAGCTCACCCGCCGGGCCATGAGCCTCACCCCCGCCAACTTGCCGCGCAACAGGTCCAGGGCGGAGCCCTCCAATTGGATCTCCAGGCTCTCGATCGCATCGCATTGCTGTCGGACCCAGAGCTGCAAGCCGCTGGCGAGTAGCTGCATGACCGGGCCGCTACTGGTGGTCATGGCCCAGGGGTTGTGACTGCAAGCATGGGGTTGGTTGGGCGGTAAGCCAGGCCTCGGCCACGGTTTGGGGTTGGTCGATATGGGGCAGGTGGCCGCAGTTCTGCAGTTCCCTGATCCGCTCTCCTAACAGAGCTTGGGCTGCCCGTTTCTGGGGAGCCCGCAAAATTCTGTCGTTGGCCCCCCAGAGCACCGCGATGGGCTGCTCGGGCAAGGGGGTGCCGCAGCCAGCAAAGCCCCCGGAGCGGGCAAAGGCCGCCAACGTTTCGGCCCAGCCAGGGGCCTGCAGATGCCCCGAAGCGATTTCAAGTTCAGCCTCGCCCACGTCCTGGTCGGGGTTGGCGAAGGCCGAGCGGCAAAGGCCCTTGCGCACCCAAGGCAGGGCTAGAAATTTCACCCCCAAACCATCGAGCACGGGGGGCAGGGGCATGGGATTGCCGGTAAGGCCAGCAGGGGCTAGCAACAGCAGTCGATCGATCCGCTCCGGGCAGCGCCTGGCCAGTTCCACGGCCACCGATCCGCCCATGGAGGCGCCAATCAGGCCCAAGGGCCCTGGGGTGCGCTCACCGATGGCCGCCACCAGGCTTTGCAGGTGCTTGAGCACCGCTTTGGGGTTGGCCGCGGGGGGTGCGGGCCGGGGGCAAAAGCCAAACCCATACAAATCGGGAATGAACAACTGGCAGAGGGGGGCCAGCAGGGGGGCTAGCCGGCGGAATTCAAGAAATGAGCTGTCGAAGCCATGCAGCAAAAGCACAGGGGGCCCGGCGCCCAGCACGGCCACGGGCCATTCCGCCTCCAAGCCCGGGAGCTGCCACCACTGGATCTGGGCCGCGAGATCCCGGCCCTGGGAATCGAGCAAATGGGTGGAGGCATCAGCCACCAAGGCTTTGCAGGTGCTGAGTCGCTCGAGGAGCAGGTCGTGGGTGAGCGTGGCTTGGCTCACGCCGCCACGCGCTCGCCGCTGCAGGTGCTCACCAGGGCTGCGATCAAATCGCTCGGCGCCACGGCAAAGGGCAGGTGGTGGAGATCGGAGCCGCTTTGGCAGGCGAAGGCGCAAACCTCCTGGAGCTCACTGAGGCTGGCGCCGTGCAGACCAAGATCGCCCAACTCCACCGGCAGCTGAAGGGCACGAAACAGGGGGATCAGCTGGCGCCGCGCCTGGGCGGCCAATTGGTTGCCGCCCAGGAGTTCTTCCAGCCGCAGTTGGACCAGGATCCCGAAACCCACCTTTTCTCCATGGAGCACCCCATGGGTGGCTTCCAGCTGGGTGAGGCCGTTGTGCACCGCGTGGGCGGCCACCGTGCGGCACCGGGCACCACCAATCCCGCCAATCAGGCCGGCGGTGAGACCGCAGGCTTCCGCCACCCGCACCCAGGCTTCCCCGGCGGGATCGGCCATGGCGGCTTGTGCTTCCAGCAGCAACTGGTCCCGCAGGACCCGGGCCATTTGCACCGCTTGCTGAATCAGCCCATCGCTGCTGTTGCCACTGCTGATCGAGGCCTCGTACCACTTGGCCATGGCATCGGCGATGCCGCTGGCCAGGGTTCGAGCGGGGGCTTGTCGCACGAAGTCATGGTCAAACACCAAAAGCTCAGGGCACCGGTTCAGGCTCACGTCCCCCTCGAAGGCGCCTTGGGGGCTGTAGACGTTGGCGAGGGCTGTCCAGCCCGCACAGGTGGCCGCACTGGTGGGCACCGTGATGCACCGCAGGCCGAGCCGATGGGCCAACAATTTGCCCGCATCGAGCACCTTGCCGCCACCAATGGCGATGACTGCATCAAAGGGAGGTTCTTGATGCGCGTCGAGGGAGAGCTTGGCTGGAGCGGCTAGGGCAGCGATCCGCTGGAGATCGGTTTCGCAACAGTCGAACTCCAGTTCGAAACTGGTGCATTTGATATCTGCCTGGGCGAGATCCTGGAGGCACTGTTGACGCAAGGCCCGGGTGGCCTGGCTGCGGCCCAGCACCAAGGCGTTGCTGGCGAGGCACGCCACCGTTGGCAGGGCTTCCAGCCAAGCGCCATCTCCCCGCAGCACGGTGGCGGGGGCAATCGAGTGCGAGTACACGTGGCTTTGAGGGACCCGTTTCATCCCATTCTTATAAAACTTCCGGGATCAGGCTCCAGCGGCAGCGAGCTCAGGCATAGCAGGGGCAGAAAGCTGCTTGCGAATCACCACCTGCTTCTCCTCGTTCACATCGACAAGGGCTGAATCCCCATCGCTGATCCTGCCGGAGAGGAACTCTTCGGCCAAGGAGTCTTCCAGCAGGCGCATCACCGCCCGGCGCAGGGGCCTGGCGCCGTAGCTGGGGTTATAGCCCTCTTCCACCAGACGTTCCTTAAAGGTCTCGGTGACCGAGAGGGTGATGCCCTTCTCCTGCATCCGGCCGAACACTTCCTTGAGCATGATCTCGGCGATTTCCTTGACCTCATCGCGGGTGAGCTGGCGGAACACGATGATTTCGTCGAGACGGTTGAGGAATTCGGGGCGGAAGTACTGCTTGAGCTCCTCAGTCACCAGGGAACGAATCCGGTTGTAGTTGGTCTCTTCGGCGGCGCCACCGGAGAACTCAAAGCCCAGGCCGCCACCACCCTTCTCGATCACTTTCGAACCGATGTTCGAAGTCATGATGATCAGGGTGTTTTTGAAGTCGACCGTGCGGCCCTTGGAATCGGTCAGTCGACCGTCTTCCAGGAGCTGGAGAAGCAGGTTGAACACATCGGGGTGGGCCTTCTCGATTTCGTCGAACAGCACCACGGTGTAGGGGCGACGGCGAACGGCTTCGGT
>CAIYSK010000269.1 GCA_903928835.1 uncultured cyanobacterium | reverse complement strand
GGGCCGTGGCAATGGCTTGGTTGAGCAGCCAGTTGCACACCACGTTTAGGCGGTGGTTGTACACGCTGCGGTACATCAGGTTGCGCACCACCAAGTAGTGCTCCACCGCCATCAGCCCCTTGGGGTGGAGGGCGAGGGCGCCATCGGGGGCCAGGGTGAAGGCGGCCAGGATCCGCTCCAGATCCAGTTGGCCATAGCTGGTGCCCGTGCTGTGGCTGTCGCGCAGGAGGTAGTCGAGGCGATCGCAGTCCATCTGGCTGCTCACCAAGGCCTTGATGGCGCTGCAGCTGTAGCGCCCGTGCTCCAGCAGGTCGGCCACGGCTTCGGAGCTGCCGCTTTGAAACGCCTCGAGCCGATCCCGCAGGGCGGGATGCTCCCGAATCAACCTCCCCGACCAACTCTCGTGCTGGAGCCCATACATCTCCTCCCCCGAGTGGCTCAAGGGCCCATGGCCCACATCGTGGAGCAGGGCCGCTGCCAGCAGGACGCCCCGATGGATTTCGAGTTCTGGGTGCAGGCGCACCAGGTTGTTGAGGGCCAACCTGGCGACGTGCAACACGCCGATGGAATGGGTGAAGCGGCTGGATTCCGCCCCATGGAAGGTGAGGAAGGCGGTGCCGAGTTGGCGGATGCGGCGGAGCCGCTGGAAAGGGGCTGAATCGATTAGGTCGATGGCCAGGGCTTCAGCCGGGTCGCTGCGCTCCAGCCGAATTGCGCCATGGAGGGGATCGTGATACGTGCGCTGACTCATGCGGCCTCCGGGGCAGGGTTTGGATCCAGTTGCAGCAGCAGCAACTCTTCGGCCTGCTTGAGCCAGGTGTCATCCTTCCCTCCCGGGTTGAGCGGCTCGGGTTCAGCCAGCGGGGTGTTGGGTTCGATCCCCTGGTTTTGGATGTCCCGGCCCGAGGGGGTCAGGTAGCGGGCCACCGTCACCGCCAGCCCACTGGTGTCGCCCAGGTTGATCAGGGTTTGGATGAGGCCCTTGCCAAAGGTCCTACTGCCCGCCAAAGGGCTGCGGCCGTTGTCCTGCAAGGCACCCGCCAGGATTTCACTGGCGCTGGCGGTGCCCCCATTCACCAGGGTGAGCATGGGGCCGCCGTAGAGCTGGCCTGGGCCGGCTTGCACCGGCGAGCTCAGCCCCTGGCGGTCCTGGGTTTCCACCACCGCTGCGCCATCGAGGAAAGCATTGGCAACCGCCACCCCCGCGCTCACCAGGCCGCCGGAGTTGTTGCGCAGATCCAGGATCAGGCCGTCGATCCCCTGGGCTTCGAGGCTGCTGAGGGCTTGCTCGGTTTGCTCGGGCACCGGCTCCGAGAACTGGGTAATGCGCAGATAGCCCAGGGTGTGGCCGCCGGCCTGGCGGGCGGTGACCCGCACGGGTTTGAGATCCACTTGGCGACGTTGGAGTTCGATCTCCTTCTCTTTGCCATTGGTGTCCAGGCGCAGCAGCACCCGGGTGCCGGCTTCCCCCCGCAGGACCGCGGCGGTTTGGTCCAGGCCCAAGTCGGCGGTGGGCTGGCCGTTGACAGCCACCACGGCAGTGCCGCTGGTGATGCCAGCTTCGGCGGCGGGCGATCCATCCAGAGGGGCGATCACCACGATGGTTTGGTCGCTGGCCTGGAGCCCCAATTGCAGCCCAACCCCGTTCACGGTGCCCTTGGTGTTGGAACGCAGGGTGGCGTAGTCGTCTGGACGAAGCAAGCGGGTGTAGGGGTCGCCCAGGGGCGCCAGCATCGAATCGATGGCGGCATAGGCCTCCTGGGAGGTGTTGATCGGTTGTTCGAGCACCTTCTGCCGTAGGCGCTTCCAGTGCACGGCCTCAAAGCTGGCTGGATCCACGTAGCTCTGGTTCACCAGCCTCCACGCTTCCACAACCAATTGCTGGGCATCGTTCAGGGCCTGGGCGGGAGGCGCCAGCAGCAGCAAGGCCAGGAGGGCCCCCAAAAGGCCCTTGGCGGCTTTGGTAAGCGGTGTTTCAAACAGTTGAGCAGTCGGGGGCTTGGGGCGCTCAGCACTCACGCGGGCTTCACGGTGGTTTGTAGACTCTCGCAACCAAACCTCCCGGCTGCATGGCGAATTCCTCTCCTGCCGCAAACCCGACTGGAAAGTCGTCTCCGGTTTACGACTGGTTCCAGGAGCGCCTGGAGATCGGTTCGATCGCCGACGACATTTCCGCCAAGTACGTGCCACCCCACGTCAATATTTTTTATTGCCTTGGCGGCATCACCCTGGTCTGCTTCCTGATCCAGTTCGCCACTGGGTTTGC
>CAIYSK010000268.1 GCA_903928835.1 uncultured cyanobacterium | reverse complement strand
TTGCCCGTGCGCTCATTGAATCAATCCGTACTGCGCTGGTCCAAGCCTGAGCTGATTTTGGCGGCGGTGCAGCGATGGACTGAGGCCAAGCAGACCGTTAGGCCTGCCTTGGACAAGGTTGGCGTGTTCGGCAGCTACGGCCGCGGTAATGCGGGGGTGGGCAGTGATCTGGATCTCCTTCTAGTGGATGGTGCTGCGACGGGGCCCCAACTGCAGCGCTTGCTGATTTGGCCATTGGAGCGCTTGCCCCTGAGTTGTGATGCCCTTGTGCTCACACCAACCGAACTTCAGGAATTGCTCGCGAGCGGTTCCCGCATGGCGATCGAATTGCAGCGTGATTTGCGTTGGTTGGTTTAATCCTTTCTGTTCATCCTGGCCCCAGCTCAGCGCTTCGATCCATAGGTAAGCGCCACCTCCCAAGAACCGGCATCCAGTGGCACGGAGATCCAGCCCTCTTGATCTCGAGCCTGGTTGGGCCCTGAAAACGGCAGGGGGGTTTCCCAGCTGATCGCCCCAACCCGTCTTTTCTGCACCGTCCAAGCCGGATAGGCCCACTGCATCACCCGCAACCTCCCTGGCGTAGGCGCTTCCACGCGAATGAGCCGCTGGGTCGGCCCATGTTCAACCAATTCGGCAGAGCCTGGTCCCATCCCTTGGTCTTCCCCCTCCCCCAGGAAAGCCGCCCAGGTGTGCTGGGGCCAGGCCGGCACCCAGAACGTCTGCATCCGACGCACCCACGAGCTTTCCGGAATCCCCGCCGGCGAGTAGTCGGGCACCCCGGTGAGGGCGATGCGGCCATCGCCCAGGGCCACAAACCGTTTCGACAATTCACCCGTGGGTGGCAAGGCGGCCAGTCCGTCTGGACAAGGCACCAGCGGATCACAGGCCAGCAAGCGATTGAGCGAGCGTCGCTCAAGCTCGGAGGGGTGGTGGCCCAGGACGTTTTCGCGAAAGCGGCTGAGCGAATCCACCCACAGCACAGCAGCCAGGGTGATCGCCCCCAGCCAGGCCCCGCGGCGCAGGGCGGAACGGGATGGGCTTGGGGCGTGGGGCAGGGCGCCTGGGGAACTGAGCCAAAGCAGGGCGCCAAACCAGGTGGGCCCCAGCCAGCGCCAGGGGAACTGGATCCGCTGCAGGGGCACTAAAAGGTGATAGATCGGCTCGCTGATCGGCAGCATCATCAAGAGCCCGAAGCAGGTCAGCAGCAAGCCCCAGCGGGCCAGGGGAGCGGCTTCTGGCTGATTCCTTTCAACAGCACCGCTGTCGGCCTTTCCCTTGTCGAGATCGACCGGGCCAGCCCAGCCCAGGCCCCGCCAGCCCCAACCCAGCCAGCGCACCAGCATTAGCACCACGATTGTGGCGGCCTGGATCCAGAGCAGGTCGGCAAGCACAATCCGGCCGGGGTGGTCAGCGAAGAAAAATTCGTAGGTAAAGAGATAGTTGGGGATGGGTGGCCTCACCAGTCCCATTGCCGCTAGGGCAGGCCCCCAAAACGGTGCTGTAATCGCGATTGCGCCCACGGGCACCAGACACCACCGGCGAATCGCTCGCCAGTTGGGCTGGGCGCTGATCAGTACGGCCAGCCCCAGACCCCAAGCCAGCAGGCTCAACTGGGCACTGTTCCAATTGCTGAGCAGAATGCCCGCCAACGCCAGGGTCGCCACGGGCAGTCCCCAGCGCCGCCTCCGTTCCAGCCCCAGCCAGCCCAGGGCCAGCCACCACAGCAAGATCTGCCCCATGGCCTCGGGCCAGGCCCCTCGGATCGTGATGTTCACGAATAGGTAGGGGTTCAGAGCCGCCAGGGTCACCAGCACCCACTGCCAACGGCCTGGCCGCAGCCACAGCCGGGCCAGGCAGGCGGCCCCCAGGTTGTTGAGGAGTAGCAGGAGCAATAGGGCCAGCTCCAGGGCCCGAGCTGGTGGAATCCCTAAGGCGATCGGGATCCCTGCCATCAGCCGAAACAGGGGCGGATAGAGCTGGAGCGCGGCACTACCGGCACCCGCCCAGTTCAGGTCACTCCAGAGCGGCCACCACCAGCCGCCCCGGATTTGCTGGGCCCAGGCCGCTGCCCAGCCCAGGTGGATCAAGCCATCGGGGGTATCTAGGGGAGCCCCCAGCAGGCCGATCGGCAGCCAGAGCAGTAGGGCTAGGCCGAGCGCAAACCCGATCAGGCCCGATCTCCCGAGGGATTCCTGCCACGAACGCTTGCCTAGCTGCCGCAAGACCCTGGAGCTGCAACTGGCATTCTGGAGGAATGCGGGTTGCCCTCTTTCTCGACAATCGCCCCTTTGCGGCCCTAGGTCCGCTACCCAGGCCCAGCCTGGGCAACCCAGGGATCGGAGGCACGGAGTATGAAGTCCTGGCCCTGTCTGAAGAACTGCTCGGGGTTGGTTGTGATCTCCAGCTTCTACTCACCGTTCCCCAGTTGATTGCTGGGATCCATGGCGATGCCATCACGGTGGTGGCGTCCTTGGGGGAGGGCCTCCAGGCAGCCGCTCACTCCGGGGCGGAGCTCCTGATTTTTCGTCCCGGCTTTGCCACAGCGGCCGATTGGCCCGCCTTGGAGGCGTCCCCCATCCCTCTTGTCGCTTGGCTCCATAACCTCGGCTGCCACGACCAGGGTCGCTACGAAGCGCTTAAAACCCTCCGCCGTTGGGTCTTGGTGAGTGGGCCCCAGCTGGATTACTTCCGCCACAGCCGATTGGCCCACCTGGCGGCTGTCATCCCCAACCTGGTGGCCGTACCGGCGGCTAGCCGTGGCCCCCGCTCCCCCCAGCAGGCCGCCCAGGCAACCGATCTGGCCTACGTGGGCGCGATCACCCCCTTCAAGGGCTTTGATCGCATCGCCAGCCAGTGGGACTGGATCGCCGAGCGCTGCCCTAGAGCCCGGCTGCGCGTGTTTGGTGGAGCCAACCTTTACGGCGGTGGTGATGCCGCTGCCCAAGCAAACGCCGGCAATTCGCCCCAGCCCCTCACCCCCTACGAGCAGCATTGCCGCGAGATCCTCAGGCGCGGTCGCCACAGCGATCGGGTGCTGTTTGAAGGCAGCCAGGGCTTGGAGCGCTACGACGCCCTCGCCGAGGTGGCCGTGGGGGTGGTGAACCCCAGCGGCGTCGATGAAACCTTCTGCCTCAGTGCGGCCGAATTCAATGCCTGCGGCATTCCGGTGGTCACGGCCCGCCGCCATGCCCTGATCAGCACCGTGCCCGAAGGGATTGCAGGCCTATTGGCAGGCAATGACCAGGAGCTGGCCCGCTGCTGCGTCGAGCTGCTCACCGATCCCCAGCGGGCTTGGCACCTGGGCACCCAGGGCGAGACCCATGTCCAGCTCAGCTATGGGCCGGAGGCGGTGCTGGCGGCTTGGCAG
>CAIYSK010000267.1 GCA_903928835.1 uncultured cyanobacterium | reverse complement strand
GCGGAGCAGTTCGACCAGGCTTGCCTGCTCACGGGTGCTTTGGTCCCTGCCCAAAGGCAGCAGCAGGTGGATCGCTTCCAGCGGGGCGATAGTCCGCTGTTGATTGCCACCTATGGCACCGGGGGCTTGGGTTTCACCTTGCATCGCGCCCGCCATGTGGTGTTGATGGAAAGGCCCTGGACCCCCGGTGACACGGAGCAGGCTGAGGATCGCTGCCACCGGATTGGCATGGGTGCCGCCCTCACCAGCCACTGGTTGCAGCTTGGGGTGGCAGACCAATTGGTGGATGGGTTGATCGAGAGCAAGGCTGGCCGGATTGCCCTGCTCTTGCATGGCCAGGAACGGTCGCTGCGCCGGCGCAGCTTGCCAGCTATGTTCCGGGAGCTGATGGGTGAGTGGTGAGTTAAGGCTTGGTTGCTCGCTCAGCCGCAGGCTTGGCGTCGTCCTGGCAAAGGGCGAGGCGGAGGTTGAGATCGGTCCGCAGCTGGGGATCCAAGCTTCCTGGCTTGGCCAGCTTGGCAAGGGCGGTGGCGCGACGAATATCAGAGCAGGCTGCCCTTTCCTGGTCAGGGCCTCTGAGGCTGCGCAGCAGGTAGCGGTCGTTAAGGGGCGCTGGGTTGGTGGGGAAGGCGGCTACCACTTGGTCGCAGCGCTTCAGTTGCTCGCCCAATTGGTCGAGCTTGATGTCGCGCAGGCAGTCATCGCTGCGCATGGGGGCTTCAGGCAGGGGTTCTTCACTGCAACCGGTAACCAAGACCCCCATGATCCCCAGGGCCAGGGCAGCAAAGACCCAGGACCGTTTCGAGCCATTAGCGACCAGTGCGGCTGCTTGTTGCCGGTCCGGTGGTCGCTGGTGCTTCAGTTTTGGGTTCCGGCTTGGGCTCAGGTTTGACAAAGAGGTCTCCGAGATAGCGCCCGCAATCGGGAAATTTGCCTGGGTTCTGAACAACAGCCTCAGCGATCATTACTGACGCGTGCTCAGGGGAGGTTTTGAACCACTTATCGCTTTGCCGCTTAATCAGGGCATAGGCCGCATCCCAACTCACCTGATTGGTGTTGCCGTTGGCCCGCATGAAGCAATACATCTGGGCGCCCTTGGCCCCAGGGCTGAGCATCACGGTGCCTTCATTGGTTTGGATCGATCCTGCACTGGGCTGAACTGCATCAGTGGTTTGGGCGCGGCTGGGGCGCCCGACCAACTGGAAGGCTCCCAATCCCAAGGTGGCAGCAACGGCTAGGGGCATGGCCAGGCTGTTGAAGCGGGCAAGGTTGGGCAGGACCATGGCCTGGGATGGGCAAACGCAAGACGTACCCAAAGGTATCGATGATCTCAAGGGCTAGCTAGGCGGTGGGCTTTGGCCCATGGGCAGCAGCACTTTCACCACCAGGGGCATCACCACCAAAACGGTGATCAGCCGCACCGCGTGGAGGACTGCCACCGCCGCCCCTACCCCAAATTCAGCCCCTACCAGGCTCATGCCGCTGATGCCCCCCGGCGCCGCGCCCAGGACCGCAATCACCGGATTGATGCCCAGCAGTCGGCTGGACCAAAGCCCCACCACCAAACCCGTGAGCACCAAGGCCAAAGTGATCAGTAGGGCCGGGCGCCACAACTGCTTGAGCTCTGCAAATGAGCCTGCTGTCAGGCCAGTGCCAATCACCGTGCCAATCCCGATTTCGAGGGCCGTGCGGGTTCCATGGGGCCATTGCGCCAGCTCCAGGCGTCCGCCCATGCTTACCAGGGCGGCCCCGATCAAAGCTCCGGCCAACGGGGCTGCCGGGATACCGGTTTTGAGGGCGAGAAGGCCCGCCCCTGTGCCGGCTAGGCCATAGAGCAACAAATGCCAGAGCTGGGTCATCGATGCACTCCCAAGCCATCAGTTTGCCCTTGGCCAAGGCTGGGATGTGTGCTGTGATCGGCTCCACTGCCAGCGTCGCCATGGCTTCTGAGTCGGTTTCCTTCCGCATTAGCCGCAATGCAGAAGATTTGGCCGAAACGATCCATGCCCTTTCCCACCGGCTGGTGCGATTGGAGCAGCGTTTGGCGGCCCTTGAGTTGCAGCTTGATCGGTCTGCTGAGCGGGATCCCCAGGAGACCTCCAGCCTCGACAACGTGGAGCGTCTGTTGACCGATTGTCGCCACCTCTTGGAGATGGACCCAGCGCCCATGGTGCCGATGGCTTAGGGGAGTCAGTACCCCGCTCCTCCCCTTGGCAGCAATGCCAGAATGGGAAGAAAGCCAGCCATGGCATTTCCGTCTTCCCATTCCGCCCATGGGGCACAGCCCACTCCCAATGGGGGAGAGCACACCCTGGAAAAGCTCGAATTTGCCCTTGCTGTTGCTCTGACTCGGGGTGATGGGCCCCGTTCCCAAACTCTGCGTGAACAAATTGCCGCCCTTGGGGGCAATCAGGAAGAGCCAGGCACCTAAATCTCCAGGTGGCCGTTTGTCTGAATTTGGCTACAAAAATATCAGGGTTTTGATGGATGAAGCCCTAAGCTTACAGTTGATTAATAGTGCGTATATAGTTTGGCTGCAAGCTGCTGCTTGAACAAGCCTTTTGAAGGATGTACGTTCTCCATTCCCAACCCTCCGGATGTCGGCAACACTGTTAAATCAAAAGGTCCTTGCTGCGAATGCTCTTGGTGGTGAGCGGGACCAGCTTCAGCAGTCGATTCATCGCCATGAGGCCGTCGCCCAGCAGGCAGCTGAAGCCGGTGATCTTGGCGAGGCGGGTCGAGCTATTCTGGCTGCCCTCGATTGCGAAAGGCGTATGGCGGCTAAGGGCCCCCAGGTGCTTCAATTAATTAAACCCCGTCAGTAGGTTAAAGATCGAGAGAAGGTTTTGCTGCAGATCGGCCTGCTCGGGAAGGTTGAAAGCCGGGTTTTAATAAAGGTTTAAATGAATGGACTCCG
>CAIYSK010000266.1 GCA_903928835.1 uncultured cyanobacterium | reverse complement strand
CGAACTCTCGACCCTCTCCTTGGCAAGGAGATGCTCTACCACTGAGCTACATCCGCACGTCGGGCTGAACTGACGTTCTCTGCCGACCCATCGAGCTTGCACCACAGGGGTGCCCTCGGTCAAATCGCAACAGGCCTCAGCGACCTTTGGCCTTGAGCACCGTCTTGATGGTCTTGAGAAAAATCAGCAGGTCCAAGGCGGTACTCCAATGGCGCAGGTAGTAGAGGTCGTAGCTCAGCTTGAGCTCCGTCTCCTCAATGCTGGCCGCATAGGGCGCACACACTTGGGCCCAGCCGCTCAGACCCGGCGGCATCCAGTGGCGTTTGCGGTAGTGGGGAATTCGGGCTGCGAGCTCACCCTCCAGCTCCGGCCTTTCGGGCCTGGGCCCAATCAGGCTCATCTCCCCCAGCACCACATTCAAGAGCTGGGGGAGCTCATCGAGCCGCACCCGCCGTAGGAGGGATCCCACCCGAGTCAGGCGCTTGTCACCCCGCTGGGTCCAGAGGGCTGGGGCGGCAGGATCGGCCTGGACCATGGTGCGCAGTTTGTAAACCGAAAACCGGGCGCCCATCAGGCCACTGCGCTCCTGCCGAAAGAAAATCGGACCCCGATCCTCAAGCCAGATCAACAGCGCAGCAAGCAGGGTGAGCGGCAGGGTGAGAAGCAACAGGCCAATGGCCAGCGCGATATCCGCTGCCCGCTTGAGCTGGCGCTGCAGGCTGAGGCTGTTGGCCCAGGTGATCTCCTCAAGCGTGAAGGCTTCAACTGGCAACTGACTTGGCAACAAGCGCTGCTGACTCCATTCCGCTAGCTCGAGAGCCGTCATCTCCCGAGCGCCCGGGTGGGATGGGAGCCGGCGCAACAGCAGGCGCACCATCAGGGCCCAGAGCGTCAGTCCAACCAGCAGCAGCATCTGGGTGCGCCGGTACCCGAGGGTGAGGCTGGGGGGCACGCGCAAGATCCAACTCACCAGCACCAGCACCACAGTGGTGGCCAACGCGGCCCAACCCAGTCGTGCCAAAACATGAACGCCCGTCACCCGGGGCAAGCGAAGCAGCGTGTAGCTACCAAACAGCCAGCTCATCGCGGCATAGGTCAGCCCATAAAACCCAAGCCACTCGGGATGCAGCAACAAGTGGGTGGCGGCCCAACGGTCGAAAAGCACCGCAATCAACATCACCCCGACCAGGTCGAGCAGCAGAGCCAAAAACAGCTTCCGGCGCGCGGATAGCCAAGACAAACCCATCGCGGCAGCCAGCCTCAGGGCAAGGCCTTCATCAGGCTGCCCATCTCCAGGGCCTGCATGCCGTAGCTCCAGCCCAGGTTGCTCTTGATGCCCGCCCGCTCGAGAGCCTGCTGCATGGTGTCGGTGGTGAGCACCCCAAAAATCACGGGCACGCCACTCGCGCGGGATACGGCGGCCACCCCCTTGCTCACTTCGGCCACCACCACATCGAAATGGGGGGTATCGCCGCGGATCACGGCGCCCAGGGTGATCACCACTTGATATTGGTCGCTGGCTGCCAGCCGCTGGGCCACCAGGGGAATTTCAAAGCTACCTGGCACCCAGGCCACATCCAACTGGCTACTTGCTTCACTGGTGTCGATGCCATGACGCGATAGGCAATCAAGGCAGCCGCTCAGGAGCTTGGCTGTCACCAAATCGTTGAAGCGAGCCACCACAACGCCTATACGCAGACTTGCTGCCTCGGTAAACCGTCCTTCAAAGGTCGCCACGTCTTGGCTGCATCGTTGGGGATCAGCCTACGCAGGCTGGCGGCCAACCCTTTGAGCGCGGCCTAAACCACAAAAAAGCTGACGCCCCAGTTGAGCAGCACCAGGGCTACCCAGGCGATCCCGCCCAACAGGATCAGGCGGTTGGAGCGGCCGGAATCTTCGCTGCTGGCGTAGAGCACCGGCACCGCCACGATCAACGCAAACGACATCACCACCAGGGCCAAAACGGTGAGGGTGTTGAGGATCTGCATGGTGGGTGCGGCGAGTGGCCAGGGGCCAATTCAGGCAGTTTGCGGATTCTCACACGACAGCCCGGCTCTGTTGGCCACTGGCGTGGGGTTCCTTCACAAGTTGTGGGGGTTCCAGCCAATGACCCGCCCACCAATGCCCTTACGATCAGCCCCTTGATGCCCCCCAGCCGTGGCCGCGCCAGCCGAGCAGCAGCCTGAGCTGGCCTTGCAGGGGAGTCTGTTTGGCGAGCCGGAAGCGGCCCAACCCAAGTCCCCAGCCCAAACCAACGGCCAAAAGCTTGGGGGCCCGGGCGATCTCAATGCAGCTTCCCTCAATGAAGCAACCCTTGCCGCTGCCTTCCTTGAAGCCGATGCCAGCAGCCGGCCAAGACAGCGCCAAGCCAGGGCAGCGAACGAACCTGGTCTAAGCGAGCCAGCCCCTGGGCCCAGCCCAGCTGCAGAGCAAGACCCTGCAGGCCAAGACGCCAGCTCCGATCTGCCCCCCTGGCACCACCACGGCCTGGTGGATCCGGACCAGCTCACGCCAATGCTGCGCCACTACGTGGAGCTCAAGGCCGCCCATCCCGAGCGGGTGCTGCTCTATCGCCTGGGCGACTTTTTCGAATGCTTCTTTGAGGACGCCCTTTCCCTCTCCCGGCTGCTCGAGCTCACCCTCACCGGCAAGGAAGCGGGCAAGGCCATGGGCCGGGTGCCAATGGCGGGCATTCCCCACCACGCCGCCGATCGCTATTGCGCCGAGCTGGTGCGCCGAGGCCTGAGCGTGGCCCTCTGCGACCAACTCGAGACAGCCTCGGCGAAGGGGCCCGCCAAGGGGGAGCTGCTCAAGCGAGGCATCACCCGGGTGCTCACCCCCGGCACGGTGCTGGAAGACGAGATGCTCTCAGCCCGGCGCAACAACTGGCTCTGCGCCGTGGTGTTGAGCGCCGAGGGCGACGGGACCCGCTGGGGCTTGGCCGTGGCGGACGTGAGCACGGGCGAATTTCAGGTCACCGAGCGCCAGGGCAGTGATCTGCTGCACCAGGAGCTGCTGCAGGTGGACGCCGCCGAAGTGCTCTGGCCCTCTGCGGAAGGAGGTCCAGGCTTCCAAGGACAAGGGTCCAAGCCGGCCTGGTGCCCGGATGGCCTGCACCTAACGGGGCTGCCCCGCACCCCGTTTGAGGCCCCAGAAGCCAGCGCCACCCTCAAAAGCCGCTTTGGCCTAGCCAGCCTCGATGGGCTTGGGCTCCAGGCTGTTCCCTTGGCGATGCGGGCGGCCGGAGGCCTGGTGGCCTACCTCGATGCCACCCAGGAGGGCCAAGTTCCCCTCGATTTACCCACCACCTGGCACGCGGGGGATCTGTTGATCCTCGATGCCCAAACCCGTCGCAACCTGGAGCTCACCAAAACCCAAACAGCGGGAGCAAGCCAGGGCTCGTTGCTCTGGGCCCTGGATCGCACCCACACCGCCATGGGGGGCCGCTGCCTGCGGCGCTGGGTGGAAGCACCCCTGGTAAAACGCAGCTCCATCCTCGAGCGCCAGGCCGGTGTGGGGGAGCTGGTGGCCCACCGGCCCCTGCGGCTTGGGGTGCGGCGTTTGCTGCGGCCCATGGGGGATCTCGAACGCCTCGCCGGGCGGGCTGGGGCCGGCAGCGCCTCGGCCCGGGATCTGGTGGCCCTGGCCGATGGCCTCGAGCGCCTGCCCCAATTGGCAGCCCTGCTCACCAAAAGCACCAGCCACCCCCTCCAAGCCCTGGCCCAGCCCTGGCCCGAACTGGAAACGATCGCGGCCCTCCTGCGCCACAACCTGCTCGACACCCCCCCCCTCACCATCAGTGAAGGGGGCCTGATCCACGACGGTGTCGATCCCCAGCTCGATGGCCTGCGCAACCAACTCGACGACCAAGAGGCTTGGCTGCGGGGCCAGGAGGCGCTCGAGCGCCAAACCAGCGGCATCCCAACCCTCAAACTCCAGTACCACCGCACCTTTGGCTACTTCTTGGCGGTGAGCAGGGCCAAATCGGCAGCCGTGCCCGACCACTGGATCCGCCGCCAGACCCTGGCCAATGAGGAGCGCTTTGTGACCCCCGAGCTCAAGGCCAGGGAAGGCAAGATCCTGCAGCTCAAGGCCCGGACCGCCCAACGGGAATACGAGCTGTTTTGCCAGCTGCGCGCGGAAGTGGGAGCCCAGGCCGCACCGATTCGGGTGGCCGCCCGGCTGGTGGCCGAGCTGGATGCGGTGGCCTCCCTCGCCGAGGTGGCCGCCACCGGGGGCTACTGCTGCCCAGAAATCACGGACAGCCGCGAGCTGGTGATTGAGGCGGGCCGCCACCCGGTGGTGGAGCAGTTGCTGGTGGAGGAAGCCTTCACCCCCAACGATCTGGCCCTCGGCGGCAAAGCCACCCCAGACCTACTCGTGCTCACGGGACCCAACGCCAGCGGCAAAAGCTGTTATTTGCGCCAGGCGGGCCTGCTGCAGTTGATGGCCCAAATGGGCAGCTGGATCCCCGCCCAATCGGCACGACTTGGCATTGCCGATCGGATCTTCACCCGGGTCGGCGCCGGCGACGACCTCAGCTCGGGCCAATCCACCTTCATGGTGGAGATGGCCGAAACCGCCAACATCCTGCACCACGCCACGGACCGCTCCCTGGTACTGCTCGATGAGATTGGCCGAGGTACCGCCACCTTCGATGGGCTCTCGATCGCCTGGGCCGTGGCCGAACATCTAGCGGCCGCCGATGGCCAGGGCATCCGGGCCCGCAGCGTGTTTGCCACCCACTACCACGAGCTCAACGAACTCGCCGAGCTCCTACCCAACGTGGCCAATGCCCAGGTACTTGTGGAGGAATCCGGCGAAAGCCTGGTGTTCCTGCACCGGGTCGCCCCCGGAGGGGCCAACCGCAGCTATGGCATCGAAGCCGCCCGCTTGGCCGGGGTGCCGCCTTCGGTGGTGCTGCGGGCCCGCCAGGTGCTGGGCCGCATTGAGGCCAACAGCCATGTGGCCGTGGGCCTCAGCCAGGGTGCCGCCTAGGCAGCTTCAAGCCAGGCCCTGCGCAGCAGGGCATTGCAGGCGGCCGCCACCAAACCAGCCCCGCCCTTGGGGCCCTCAAGCCGCAGGTGCACCAGGCCACTCTCCGCCAAATGCCGCTTGCTCTCGGCCACCCCCACAAAGCCCACGGGCATGCCAATCACCAAGGCCGGCGCGGGGCAGGTGCGGGCGGCCACCAGATCCAGCAGGGTCTCGAGGGCCGTGGGGGCACTGCCAATCAGCACCACCAAGGGGCGGGTGTCCTGGGGTGGGCCGCCAAGGGATTCGCCTGCCAGGGCTTTCAGGGCCGCGGCCATGCCCAAGGAGCTGCGGGTTTCAGAAGCTGGCGCCCCTTCGGGCACGGTGGGCGGCGCCCACTCCAACAGGGTGTGT
>CAIYSK010000265.1 GCA_903928835.1 uncultured cyanobacterium | reverse complement strand
CGACCGAGGCCTAGTGGTGGATTCGCCAGGGCATGCCCCGGGCCATCGACAACAGCGCCCGCACCATTCGTCTGCCCCTTCACATCAGTGAAAAGCTGTCGAAGATGCGACGCATCAGCCGCGAGTTGTCCCACCGTCTGGGCCGCCAACCCAACCGGCTGGAGCTATCCCACGCCATGGACATGCAGCCCGAAGAGCTCGAAGAGCTCATCACCCAAAGCGCCCCCTGCGCCTCCCTGGATGCCCATGCCCGCGGCGACGAAGACCGCAGCACCCTGGGCGAGTTGATTGCTGACCCGGCCAGCAACCAGCACATGGACTCCATGGACCGGCACCTGCAAAAGGAGCACCTGGGTGCCTGGATGGCCCAACTCAACGAGCGGGAACAAAAGATCATCAAGCTGCGCTTTGGTCTTGAAGGAGCCGAACCCCTGACCCTCGCCGAAATCGGCCGTCTCATCAACGTGTCCCGCGAACGGGTGCGGCAGCTGGAATCCAAGGCCATCATGAAATTGCGCCTGATGAGCAACGTCCAACAGGCCGCTTAAGCAAGCGGGCATGGCCATGCCAATGGGCTGGTGGCCCCAACAACTTCTGGGCGCGGCGGCGGTTGCCGCCTGGCTACTCCTTTTGGCTGGCTTGGCCGTCCAAGTGCGTCAGCGCTGGAACGGCCAACGGGAATGGAGCCGCAAGCTCGTGCACATCGGCACAGGAGCGGTGGTGCTGATCGCCTGGGGTTGCGGCATTGATCGACTGGTAGCCATCCCCGCAGCAGGAACCATCACCCTGTTGGCAGCGCTCAACCACCGGCTGCGCATCTTGCCAGCGGTTGAGGATGTGGGCCGCCCCAGCTACGGCACCGTGGCCTATGGGGCCTCCATTACGGCCCTGTTAGCCCTGGATTGGCCGGAGCAACCTGCGGTGGTGGCCGCTGGCGTGCTGGTGATGGCCCTGGGCGATGGCCTCGCCGGATTCCTTGGCCCCCTGGTCAGGTCGCCCAGTTGGTCGGTGATGGGGCAACGCAAATCCGTGGTGGGCACCTGCGCCATGGCGGCCGGGAGCTTGGGGGCCCTAGTGCTCGTGCAGCATCTGGCCCACGGCCAAGGCCTGCCCAGCCCTTCGCTGCCGGCCCTTCTCGCCACGGCCGCCATCGCCACCGCCCTCGAGCAAGGGGCGCTCCTCGGCATCGACAACTTGACCGTGCCAATCACCACCGGATGGCTCTGGCAGCTGTGGAGTTCGGGCTCCTAAACGCAGGGCGCTTAAAAGCAGAAGCGCTAAACGCAGACAGCCCGCCGGGCATCGCGCACCGCCTGGGCTAATTGCTCGAGAACGGCGGCTGTGGTGGCCAGATCAATGCAGGCGTCGGTGACGCTCTGGCCGTAGGTGAGCTGGGAGCGATCGGCCTGAATGGCCTGGTTACCAGCCACCAGATGGCTTTCGAGCATCACGCCCATCACATGGGTGGAGCCGGAGCGCAGTTGTTCGGCCACCTGCTGGGCCACGTCCCCCTGGCGGCGGTAGTCCTTGTTGGAATTGCCATGGCTGCAATCCACCATCAGGCGCCCTGGCAAACCAGCCTTGGCCAACTGGGCCGCCGCCGCGGCCACCGCCTCAGGGTGG
>CAIYSK010000264.1 GCA_903928835.1 uncultured cyanobacterium | reverse complement strand
GGACCGCAAACGGCTTTGGCTCACCCTGGTACTGCTGATCCCTGTAGCAGGGGCCGCAGCCATCCAACCGCTGCTGGTGGGCCAAGCGATCTCGGCCCTCCGCCATGAGCCCGTGATGCCGTGGCTTGCGGGCAAGGCGGTGTCAGAACAGCTCCGCACCCTGGTGTTGCTGCTGTTGGCGGCTGTGTTGGTGCGTCTTGGGCTGCAGGGCTTCCAAACCTTCAATGTGCAGGCTGTGGGACAGCGGCTCACGGCCCGCATCAGGGACGACCTCTTCTCCCATGCCATGGCCTTGTCGTTGCGGTTCCACGACCGCACGCCGGTGGGCAAGTTGCTCACCCGCCTCACCAGTGATGTGGATGCCCTCGCCGAGGTTTTTGGCAGCGGCGCTGTGGGGGTGCTGGCGGATCTGGTCACCTTGATCGTGATCGCCGTCACGATGATTTCGATCGAGTGGCGCCTGGGCTTGCTGTTGATGCTCAGCCAGATTCCCGTGATTTTCGGGATCCTTTGGCTGCAGAGCCGATACCGCAAGGCCAACTACCGGGTGCGCGAAGAACTGGGGCAACTCAATGCCGACCTCCAGGAGAACCTCCAGGGCCTAGAGGTGGTTCAGATGTTTAGACGGGAAGCGGTCAATAGCGCCCGTTTTTCGCGCACCACCGATTCCTATCGCCAAGCCATCACTGGCACGATCCTCTACGACAGCTCCATCTCTGCCTTCATTGAGTGGGTGGCCCTCACCGCAGTGGCTGTGGTGTTAGGCCTTGGGGGCTCCATGGTCACCGGTGGCCTCATGGGCCTGGGTACCCTCACCACCTTCATCCTCTATTCCCAGCGCCTGTTTGATCCCTTGCGGCAGCTGGCCGAGCGTTTCACCCAAATCCAAGGCGGCTTAACGGCCGTCGAGCGGATCGGCGAACTGCTGGAGCAGCCGATTGAGATTGGGGAACTGCCGGACAACCAAAAAACGGCCGCCGCCGTGCGCAGCGGCATTGAACGCAGCAGCGCCGGGGAGGTGATCTTTGAGAACGTCTCCTTTGCCTACCGGGCTGACGATCCGATCCTGCAAGATCTCTCCTTCCGGATCACTCCAGGCGAACACGTGGCCCTGGTGGGTCCCACGGGGTCGGGGAAAACCACGATCATTCGGCTCCTCTGCCGCCTCTATGAACCCCAGCAGGGCCGGATCCTGCTCGATGGCATCGACATCCGCCAATTGCCGATCCCCACCCTGAGGCAACGGCTTGGCGTGGTGCTGCAAGACACCTTCCTGTTTAGCGGCAACGTGGCCGACAACCTCAGGCTCGATGCCCCCATCAGCACCGATGAGCTGCGCAAGACCTGCAGGGATCTGGGCCTGGAACCCTTGCTGCGCAGGCTCCCGGACGGATTGGCCACGGAATTGCGCGAACGGGGCGGCAACCTCTCCTCCGGAGAGCGCCAGCTGCTGTCGGTGGCCAGGGTCGCCATCCGGGACCCCTCGGTGTTGGTGATGGATGAGGCCACGGCCTTCATGGATCCCTCCACCGAAGCCACCCTGCAGCGCGACCTCGACCGCCTGCTTAAGCAGCGGACCGCCATCGTGATTGCCCACCGCCTAGCCACGGTGGAAGCTGCCGATCGAATCTTGGTGCTGAAAAAGGGTCGTGTCGTCGAACAAGGCAACCACCTGGAATTACGGGCTGCCGGGGGCCTCTATGCCCAACTCGCTGAACTGCAGGAGAGGGGCCTAGCCGCCCTTTAGCCAGCTAGCCATGGTGCTGGCCAGGAGCTCGGGGCTCTCCCGCATGGCCAGGTG
>CAIYSK010000263.1 GCA_903928835.1 uncultured cyanobacterium | reverse complement strand
TGATGCCCCGCACCTACTGGGTGGAGCTGCAAACCCGCTACGGCAACCAGTATTACGTGAAAGACCACGGCCAGGATGCGGCCATCGTGGATGCCCTTAGCGCCGTGGAAGGCTGCCTCGAACGGGGCGGCTGCCAGGTGGTGCCGGGCTTACCCACCGAGCAGTGGCTGCTCACCCTGGCCACTTCGATCCTGGGGGGCTTGGTCGTGGGCTTTGCGGCCTATCCCCGCAAGGAGGGTCGCACCGTGGAGTGGACGTGGGTGCTGCTGCTCTCGCCCCTGTGGCTGATCTTGTTTGGAGCCCTAGGCCTGGGGCCGATCCTGACCCGCACGAGCGATCTGTTGCCAGTTTTGCGCAACAGCTTGGGTTTTTTGGGGGCAACCGTGGTGGCCTATCTGCTGGCCCAACAAACGGTTGGCAAACCAAAACTACCAAGTGGAGATTAATCCTGGTTACTGGAATGCGCCCTGGTGCCAGGTAGTTTTAGCTTGTAACCACTCAATCAGCTGATGGCCCGCCATTCCCAGTTGTATCGCCAAGGGATGCAGGAAATGAGGCACCACCTAGGCGAAAAAGCCGACAACCTGATCGCAAAGATCGAGTCCATCTCCGAGGAATTTGCCAAAGTCAACGTTGAGTTCCCCTACGGAGAGCTCTACACCAGGGATGTACTCGACAACAGGGTTAGGGAACTCTGCACCGTGGCGGCGCTGACCGTACAGGGATTCTCCTCTCCCCAACTAAAATTACACATCGAAGCCGCACTCAATTGCGGAGTGAGTCGTGAAGAAATTGTAGAAATAATTACTCAGATGATTGCCTACGCTGGCTTTCCTGCAGCCACGAATGCGCTTCTGGCTGCCAAAGAAGTCTTTGACGAGACCAGCAAGGCTGAAGCGCAAAAGGCCGAAGCTCAGGACTAACGCCAAAACGACAGCAAATTCAGCAGGTCAGGATCGGCTCCAACTATTAATAGCAACGACCCCAGTACACAAGTATAATCGCACAAGAAGATGATTCGATTAAGAAACCTTGCCTCACCTTCCATGGACCAAAACGGATGGAAGATCAATGGTGCAATCAACGTGAAAGGAATTAACAAGATGGCAGCCAGTGAAGCTTGATAGCCCAGAACAAGCAGGGCCCCTGCGCCCGATTGGGTCGCCACTCCAGCCCAAAATAAAACCCTAGGAAGTATAAAGCTACGTTTTCGGAGAGTTTCCACAATCTCCAAAGAGGACCGGGCATTGGCAACACCAAAACCAAGATAAAAAGCTCCTACTAGGAGCTCTGCGCAGCGCAACGACAAGGTCTCTATCACTGATAGGAATGCCGAGGAGATGAACCGAAAGTCCTGACTGCTGCGATCCGGCAGAGCAAGGAATCTGCAGGTTCACAGCTGGGTTCACCAACCTTTGCAATCATTGGATCACCGCGCAATTGGGCCAGGTTGTCCTCGTAGAAGCGCCTGAGTTCGTTGAAGCGCCTCACCGGTTGACCGTAAAAACTACGGCCAGCCCGGGTGGGAAACGATGCCCATTCCGGCGCCAACTTGGCGGCCAAGTCGGGGGTGAACACACCCTGATCAGCCAGGGGCAGGGCCCCGCGGCGCTGAATCAGAAAGATGGCTGCCTGGTCCTGAACCTCCGGCCCAAAGGCGGCTAATCCAAGGGTGCGCGAGGCCAAGGACCAGGTGAAGGGCATGAATTGGTAGGCCCCGGCGGCGGCGCTGGCATAGCCCGATTTACGGATGACCCGGTCGGGATGGCGGTCAAGCGAAGGCATAAGCCCCCCCCCAAACATGATTCGGTAGCCCATTTGATCCCCCCCAGCCCAGGTACCCTCCGCGTAGCG
>CAIYSK010000262.1 GCA_903928835.1 uncultured cyanobacterium | reverse complement strand
TGGTTGAGGGTTTGCTCCCGTTCGTCGTTGCCACCGACAACGCCCATGGAGCCAGCGCGGCTCTTACCGATGGCGTCGAGTTCGTCGATGAAAATGATGCAAGGCGCCTTTTTCTTGGCCTCTTCAAACAGATCCCGCACCCGGGCCGCACCGGCGCCCACAAACAGCTCTACAAATTCGGAGCCGGAAATGATAAAGAAGGGCACCCCCGCTTCTCCGGCGACGGCCTTGGAGAGCAGGGTTTTACCGGTGCCTGGTGGGCCCACGAGCAGCACACCCTAGGGAATCCGGGCGCCGATGGCGGCATAGCGCTCAGGGGTTTTGAGGAAATCGACGATCTCGGCCAGCTCGGTTTTGGCCTCATCCACCCCAGCCACATCGGCAAAGGTGACCCGGGATTCCTCATCGGGCACGTACACCTTGGCCTTGCTCTTGGTGAAGCTCAAGGCACCCTGGGCGCCGCCCATGCCGCTGCGGCGGGCAAAGACCTGCAGCACCAGGCTGAAGATCAAGGGCGGCACCACCCAGCTGAGGGCCGTGGTGATGAAGCTGGGCCGTTTCGGCGGGGCGGCGGCAAATTCCACCCCGTGCTGCTCCAGCCTTTGGGGGAGGTCCATGTCGAAGATCGGCGTGGTGGCCAGCACCGAAGGCGCGCCTTCTTCCACCGTGCCGAGCTCGTAGCGGATTTGGTCTTGGGTGATGTAGGCCCGTTTGACGTTGTCGCTGTTCACCTGGTCGATGAAGAGCGAGTAGGGCACCCGGGGCACCTGGGTGGCGGGATTGGGCAGGAAATTGCTGACGAGCAGCAGCACACCAAAGCCGATCAGCAGCAAGTTGATCAGGCCAAACCGCCTCGAGGGGCGGTTGTCGTCCTGGCGGATCGCCATGGTGCGGCTGCTCAAGGTGCGACCAAGCTAGGGCCGCTCTTCCCGCTCCCGGATCTCTCCAGGGGTTGGGAGAACCGAACGGCTGCCGTGCCAGCCCCAAGATCACCAGGTGTGCGACGCCATGGGCGACCGGTATTCCCTGGCCACCAGCCTTGAGAAACTGCTGCCCCATCTCCAGGGCCCCTGGCCCCCAGGTTTGCAGGCCTATTACGCCCCGCGCCAGGAGGTGTGCCCCGGGGAGCCCGTGCTGCTGCAGCGCCAGGAACACGGCCGGTTGCAGGTGGGCCTGGCCCTGTGGGGCCTGCTGCCCGAATGGGCCAAGGATCCGGTGGAGGCCCGCCGCCCGATCAGCGCCCAATCGGAAACGGTGAATGAGAAGGTGAGCTTTCGCGGAGCTTGGCGCCATCGCCGCTGCCTGCTGCCTGCGGATGCCTTTTTTGAATGGGGTGGGGCCCCCAAGCGCCCCTACCGATTTGCCCGTCGGGATGGGGGCCCATTTTGGATCGGCGGGATTTGGGAGCGCTGGATTGGCCCCGATGGCAGCGAACTCGACACCTGTTGCATCCTCACCACCGAACCCAATGGCCTGGTGCGGCCCATCCATGGGCGCATGCCGGTGGTGATCCCCATGGGCCTGGAGGAACCCTGGCTGGCGATGGCGGACGGGCCAGGCCTGCGGGCCCTCGAGCCGTTGATGGCCCCCTGGGATCCGGCCGATTGGCAGGTCACCCGGCTAGACAGGAACACCTAACCGCGGCGCGCCGCCCCTGCCATGAGCCTTGAGCAGCTGGATGCCTTTTTGGCTTTTGCCCGCACTTCCAGCGACCTGCAGGCTTGCCTCCAGGAGCCCTTGGATTTGGAGGCGTTTTTGGAGTTGGCCCGCGGCGCGGGGTATGCCCTCACCGAAGACGATGTGATCGCCGCGCAGGTGCGCCAGGAAGCCACCCTCAGCGATACGGAGCTTCAGGAGCGGGCCGGCGTGGAGGCGCGCAAGCTGCGCAACTTCATCAACGCCTAGATCAACTCAGGGTGCAGGGGGTCGCCCTTGAAGGGCCCTTCAATCCAGCTGGTGATCCAGCCGCCGTAGAAGCTCCCCGGCTGGGGGATCACCGGCTCGCCCTCGAGCCAACAGCCATCCACGGCGGCGGGGTAGAGGGAGATCCAGCCGGCGATCGCTGCGAATGACTCGGTGGGGGCCTGGTAGCTCCAGGCCCCGCGCTGGCGGCGATTCGTGCCGTCTGGGGTGCTGAGATCCCAGTAGCTGGCCAGGCCTTTCCACTCGCAGAAACTGGCCCGTCCGGTGGAGGCGTGGAGTGTGCCCGGCAGAAAGGCTTCTGGGGGCAGGTAGACCGTGGGCGGGTGGAAGGTTTCCAGCACCCGGTGGTAGTGATCGGCTTTGGCAATGCACGCTCCGCCCAGGTCCACGGAGACCTCGCCAGCGATCAGCTCCAGCCGTGGGGGGCGGGGATAGGCCGCAACCTGTTCCGGGCTTCGGGAGGTCACGGCAGGGTGAACCCCGGCTGCAGGCCCTTCACATCGAGCATCACCCACAGCACCCAGATCAGTACAGCGACCACCCCCGAGACCGCCGCCACCTTTGCCGCTGATCGCAGCACGATCTCCATAGCGCTGACTTCTTTCACGGCTTCACCAATGGGGTGGCCCCATCTTGATGGCTTTGGGTACCCAGCTCAGGGATTCCCAGTTCACGGCTGCTCCAACCGCCAGAGCAGGTCGGCCCCCAGGCACACCGGCGCCAGGGCTTGCCAGCCGGGCACCTGGTCCATGTGCTCGAAGCCCAGCTCGCCCAAGGGGGTGCGCGCCGGCAGCCCCCCCATCAGCTTGGGGGCGATCACGGCGGCGATTTCCTGCACGCAGCCTTCCTTCAGGGCGTTCGCCGCCAGCTCGGGGCCGCATTCCCACAGCACCTGGTTGCAACCGCGATCGGCCAGGGCTTCCAGCAGCGCCTTGGGCGTGCAGCTGGCCAGCTCGAGGCCCTCGAGGTTGGTTTGTTCACGACCCTTTTGCCCGAGGCGGGCGCGGGCTGCGGGGTCGGCCTGGGGGCCATGGGCCACAAGCGTTGGCGCTAGGGCCGTATCCCAGAGCTGGGCGCTGGTGGGTAGGTCCAAGCTGCGGCTCAGCACCACCCGCAGGGGCTCGGGGCTGCGCAGGCCGCGGCTGGTGAGCAAGGGGTTGTCGGCGCGGACCGTGCCGCCGCCCACGATCACCGCATCGCACTGGCTCCGCAGCTGGTGCACCCACCGGCGGGCTTCTGGGCCACTGATCCACTGGCTGGCGCCGTTGCTGAGGGCCGTGCGGCCATCGGCCCCCATGGCCCACTTGAGGATGGCCCGGGGCCGGCCCGTGGCCAGGCGGTGCAGGAAGGCGCGGTTGAGGCTGCGGGCTTCGGCTTCGCCCACCCCTTGGATCACAGCGATACCGGCCGCTTGCAGTTGGGCGATGCCGCCCCCTGCCACCTGGGGGTTGGGGTCGGCCATGGCGATCACCACCTGCTGAAGGCCTGCCGCGATCACCGCCTCGCTGCAGGGTGGGGTGCGGCCGTGGTGGCAGCAGGGCTCCAGGGTTACCACCAGGGTTCCGCCGCGGGCCCGATCACCGGCCTGATTCAGGGCCCCCACTTCGGCGTGGGGGCCTCCGGCTTGGCCATGGAAGCCTTCCCCCACCAGCTGGCCGGCGGCATCGAGCACCACCGCCCCCACCATCGGATTGGGGCTGGTGCGCCCCCTACCCAGGGCCGCCAATTGCAGGGCCCGCCGCATCCAGGGACGCCAGAGTTGGTGCGCTGGGGTGGGGAGCATCAGCCAGCTGCCGTGGGCAGGCTGCGCCATTCAGCCACCACAAACGGCGGCACGGGCAATTCCACGAATACCCCGGGTAGGGCCAGGCGCAGGGGGCGGTTTTGCTCGAGATCCGAGAGCAGGGGGGCGAGGTCAAATTCGGCAGCCGCGGAGCGGCCATCGCCAGCCAGCTGGGGATTGGCCAGGGTGATGTCCTCCAAATCCCAGTGGCCCCGCCCGCTTTGCACCTGCAAAGCCGTGGGGTGATCCAGGCGCACCTTGCCCGGGTAACCCACGATGCGCAGTTTCAGCGGGCCGCCAGGTTGGCCTTCCCGGTAGGCCACCACCTGCCAGCTTTGGTAGTCGAGGTCGCGCAGGCTTTCCAGACTCCGCACCACGGTTTGACCGTTCTCCTCGCTGTGGGCGTGGACCTGGGCCAGGGCCCCGGCAGGCATGGCCGCCAGCAGCAGGAGGCTCACCAGCAGGCCCAGCAGGGGCTTGAGCAAGCTGCTCATGGCTGGCTGGCCAGGGCGCTCCGCTCGGCGCCGGGGATCGGCTGCCAATCGGTGTGGGTGGCCCAGAGGGCCCAAATCGCCATGGCCCGCAGGTAATGGCAGGCGCGGAAGGTGTTCACGGCGGTGATGGCTTCCGGGGTGCGGAACTGCAACCCGCCCGAATACACCTGGTTCACCACCGCTCCCGTGATCGCGAAGGCCGTGCTGGCATCGCCCATCAGCCGGTAGTAGGCGGCCAGGCCGAAGTTGATTCCGGTCCACACCTCCAGGGGGTGGGTGCCGTTGGGATCGAGGGGGGTGCCATCGCGGCGCAGGCCATTGGCCACCCCCAGGCTGCCGCCCTTAAAACCCAGGAAGCAGGCTTCTTTGACGGCCTGCAGGGAGGAGAGGGCGCGATCGTCGGCCACCACGGCGGGCAGCCCCAGCAGGCGGGCATAGAAATCGCCGCACAGCTGGTCGGCCATCACCACCGGGGTGCCGCTTTCGGCATCGATCTTGTAGTACTCCCCGTTCCAGAGCAGGGCATCAAAATTGGCCCGGGATTGCTCGAGCCAGCCGCCAAATTCCCGCTGCTCCCCTGAGGTGTCGACCCCAAGTTCCAATTGCAGCCTTTGGGCCATGGCCAAGGCCGCTTCCAGGGCCGCGATCCAGAGGGCTCCGCAGTAGGCGCTCACCCCCTTCAGGGGCCAGTCGTCGAAGGTTTGGTCGGGGGCACCGCCGTTGTCGGGCAGGCCGTCGTTGTTGGCATCAAAGCGCTTCAAGTAGCGCAGGGCTTCCACCGAGGCCGGCCAGCAGTCGGCCAAAAAGCGCAGGTCTTCGCCGCTTGGGGCGAGCTTGAAGGTGCGCCACACCTGCAACACGAAATCGCTGGCCAGGTCTTTCCAGAGGTTGCAGTCTTGATAGGCGGTGTAATTGGTGGCTTCAAAGGGCCGTTCGTTGGGGGCGCCCAAATCGTGGGGCGTGGCACCAGCCACCTTGCGGGCCGCCTCCACCCGACCCTTGCCCTGGGTGAAATACCAGCCAATCGGCCGCGGCGTGGCATCCGCCGCGGGGATGGCCCGGGCAAAGCTGCGCAGCA
>CAIYSK010000261.1 GCA_903928835.1 uncultured cyanobacterium | reverse complement strand
TCGGAGCCGAGCTGGGCCGCCATCAGCCCCAGTTCAGGGGCTGAAAATCCCAGGCCCCAGAGGGCATTGAGCCCCACCAGGGCTGCCGCTCCATTGCTGGAACCCCCTGCCAGGCCCGCCCCAATGGGGATCCGCTTCTCCAGCTGGATGTGGGCCCCCAGCTCGGGGAAGCCGGAACGGGAGCGCAACATCTCGGCCGCCTGGACGATCAAATTGCTGCCATCGGTGGGCAGGTCGGCCCGGTTGGTGCTGAGGCCAATGGCGGCGTCGGCCGTGGTCTGCAACACCAAGGTATCGGCCAGGTCGATGGTTTGCATCACCATCGCCAGTTCATGGAAACCGTCGGGGCGCAGGCCCAGCACCTCGAGGTGCAAGTTGATTTTGGCGGGTGCCGATACCTTGAGTTCTGCCATCGCAACGCCGCTAGGGCCGGGCCGGTGTTGGTTGATTCAAACCGGCCGCCAGGGCCACCCACTGCAAAGGGGCAACCTCCTGGGGCCGTTGTTGCAGGGTGATGCCCACCTCCAGCGCCAGGGCCTCAAGGGCATCGATCTCCAGCAGGCCCGCCAGGCTGTTGCGCAGCATCTTGCGACGGGCGGCAAAACAACGTTTCAGCAGCTGTTCCACCCGGCGGGCTAGAGCCGGATCCAGCCGCTGCTCCACGGGGAAGGGATCCATCGCAATCACTTCCGACATCACCTTGGGCGGCGGCTGAAAACAGCGCGGCGGCACCGGACACACCGATTGGCAGCGGCCCAGAAGCTGCATGCGCACGCTGAGGGCTGAGTAGCTGCTGGTGCCAGGCAGGCAGCGGATCCGCTGGCCCACCTCCTGTTGCACCAGCAACACCAGGCGCTGGTAGGGAACGGCCACGGGCCGATCCAAACGACCCACCAGGCGCTCCAGCAATGGCCCCGTGATGTTGTAAGGGATATTGGCAACCACCTTGGTGGCCTCCGGCAACGCCACCGCCAAGGCATCACCGGCGGTGAGCTGGAACCTCGGATTGTTGCCGAAGCGTTCCTGCAGCCCCAGCACCAGATCGCGATCGAGCTCCACGGCAGCCACCGACTCAGCGGGACTGTCGAGGAGTCGTTCGGTGAGGGCCCCCCGGCCCGGCCCCACCTCCAGGATCCGATCGCCGGCGGTCAAGTCGGCCGCCGCCACGATCCGATGGAGAACCCCCTGGTCCACCAACCAGTGTTGGCCGAAGCGCTTGCGGGCGCGATGGGCAGCAAAGCTCATGGGCAGGCCAGGGATCGCTCCAGATTGCCTGTTAGCCAAATCCGGCTGTTAGTGAAATCCAGCGCACCGGTTGAAGCGCAGGAGCGAGGGGAACCAGGGCAACCACCACTTGGAGTGAATAGCCCTGCCATTGGGGGTGATCGGCCAACCAGCAGCGCCAGGCCTGCTCGAGCCGGTTGCGCTTACGGCGGTGCACGGCGCCCACGCCCCAGCCATCGGGGCCGCAGCGGCTCCGGCCTTTGACTTCGACCAGCAACAGCCTGCCGCGTTTCTGGACCAGTAAATCGATCTCGCCCCACCGGCAGCGCCAATTGCGAGCCACCAGTTGCCAACCCCGCTGCTGCAAAAGCCGCAGGGCCCGCTGCTCCGCCCAGGCTCCCTGCAGGCCCATGGTGCGCCGCAGGGCTTTGCGGCGTGGGGCGTTGGAGCGTTGGGATGGGGGAGGCACACCTTGG
>CAIYSK010000260.1 GCA_903928835.1 uncultured cyanobacterium | reverse complement strand
CTCTGGCGTCACCATGAGTTGCTGGAATGGGGCATCGCCCGGGGTGTCTTCATCAGCATTGTCCTGGCCGCTTACAAGTTCGACTTTCTCGGTTTTGTCTTCAACTGCTGGTTCGCCCCGGCCCTGATGGTGGGAGTGACATTGGGCCTTTTCTTTGATTATCTACCCCACCGTCCCTTCCAATCAAGGAACCGCTGGCACAACGCCCGCTGCTACCCCGGTTGGCTCATGAACTGGTTGATCATGGGCCAGAACTACCACCTAGTGCACCACCTCTGGCCATCAATTCCCTGGTTCGAATACCGGCCGGCCTACCACGCCACCAAGGATCTCCTTGATGCCAAGGGATCCCCGCAGCGGCTGGGCCTTTTTGAAAGCAAGCACGATTTTTTAAATTTTCTCTACGACATTTTGTTGGGCGTGCGCAGCCATAAGAAACGCCGCAGTCGCCTGCGGCCGATTGCAGCCCTAATGCCCACCTTGCGGGCCCGTCGTCACGTTCTCGATTTGCTGCACCGCACGGCCGTGTCGCCCCAGCGGTAGGAGTTCGCCGGGGCTGGAGAAACAAGCCCATCGCAGGGCTTTATCAGCCTCCCGTTGAGACTTGATTAATCGGCCAGAATCTTGGGCACCCGGAAGAAGTCCCCTTCCCGCTGGGGCGCTTCGTTGAGAAGCTCTTCGCGAACGGGGGTTGCCTCCACCCGGTCTTCGCGGGTCACGTTCACCACCTCAACGGCGCGGGTGGTGGGGGGCACGCCCTCGGTGTCCACCTGCTCCAGCTGGGCGACGTAGTCCAGGATCCGCTCAAGCTGGCCGGTGTAGGTGGCGATTTTGGCCTCCGGCAGGTCAAGGCGAGCCAGCTGGGCCACCTTGCGCACGTCATCGGCGGTGATCTTGCCCATGGTCGGATCGGCTGGCGCCTGTCGTTGGGCTGAACCTAGCTGGCATCCGGTTCGGCCAGGAAGCTGGCGAGATCCTCGGCCAGGGCCGTGGCGGCCAGTTCGAGGAACTGCTGCCCATGCTCGGCGCTGGCCAGGAAGGGATCGGAGCCCATGCGGCCATCGGGATGGCGGCGGCGGAAGTCCTCCGGTCCATGGATCGGGCCCGCCGGCGCCGCTTCGGGGAGGGGGCGTTGCTTGGCCTGCAGGCTGGGCTCCAACGCCAGGGTGAGGGCGATTTCGCTGGGGGTGCCGTGGTGGCCTTCACGGTTGCCATAGAGCTCCCGGGCCAGGGACGTCACCGGCGAGGCGGTAAACCAGTTGGCTAGCCGGCAGCGCAGGGCGCCAGCATTGGCCAGGCCGCGGCTGGCGGCGGTGCCGTAGGCCTGGGCAAAGGCGGCCCGGCTGGTGGCGATATTGCCGCCGTGGCCATTGATCACGAAGATCCGCTCAAAGCCGTGGCGGGCCAGCGACAACACCACGTCGTGGAGCACCGCCATCAAGGTGGCCGGTTGCAGGCTGATCGTGCCGGCAAAGCCCAGGTGGTGCTCGGCCATGCCAAAGGCCTGGGTTGGGGTCACCAGCACGCCCGTACGGCGGCCCACCTCCAGGGCCACGGCTTCGGCCGTGAGGGCATCGGTGCCGATGGCGCCGGTGGGACCGTGTTGCTCGGTGGATCCCAGGGGCACGATCACCCCCTTGCAGCCCTGCAGATAGGTCTCCACTTCAGGCCAGCTGCGTAGCTGCAGCCGGATGGCGGCCTGGTCCGGCGCTTCGCCGGGCAGGGATGGGGCTGGGCTGGGGGCAACCACGACGGTTCAGCGGCGGCGGATCGTCCCATCATCCCTAGGATCAACAGCAACGGCCCTGGGTCGATGTTCCATCGCAAGCTCTCCACCGCCCTGAGCGAGCAGCGGCCGATCTGGCTGTTTCTGCGCGACCAGCAACGCTGGATCGAAAAGGCCCTGGTGGTGGACCTTGAAGGCGACCTGGTGACCCTGCGCTACGACGCCGAGGACGAAGACGAGCTGCACAGCTGGGAGGAGAGCGTGCGCATCGACTCGATTGGCGCCATCAGCACCCGCCTGGCCTTCTTCAGCCGCCACGCCCTAGCCGAAGACCTGGAAGTGACGGGCGACTGCCCCGAATCGGAACAGTTGCCCAGCCAGGGCTAGGGGCGGCGCCGGCTTGAAGCCTCAATCGGCGGATAGTAAAGGCCTAGGGCCTTCAGTGGGCGGTGCCGTTGCCCTCGTAGGCCTTGCTGTCGTAGAAGCCGCCCTTGGTGCCAAAGAACAGGGTGGCGAGGCAGAACAGGCCGCTGCTGACTACCAGCACGGCAGCGAGGGTGAGACCGGTCGCGGATTCAGCCATGGACGCCATAGGTGCGCAATTGCCCCCACTCTGGCGCCGATAGCCAGGGTTGGCTGGAAACTGGTGGCTTCTGCGTTGGTGATCAGCCCCCGGCGCCTTGCGAGGGGGACACCAGCCCCCTGGTTTGCTGCCGCCGCATCGGCCTCTCCCAACGCCACAACCTGCCCTGGCGTTTCGACCTGCGGGCCAGTCGCAGCGTCAACCGCCGGCCCCGGGTGATCGCCGTCCTGGCCTTAATCAGGCCCAAAACCCCTAACAAGATCAGGGAGCTTGCTCGTTGCCGGTAAGGCCCCGGCCAGGATCCCCGCGGACCACTACCTTGAGGCATAACGGCAGCAACAGTGTCTTGAGCGGCTGGACCCATCGCCATGTGCTGGATCTGGCGGCCTTTTCCCTGGAGGATTACG
>CAIYSK010000259.1 GCA_903928835.1 uncultured cyanobacterium | reverse complement strand
TCCCGCAAATCCAGGGGGACATCGCGCAGCAGCTGGAAGGAGCGGGTGCGCTGGAAGAGACCCAGATCAGCGGCCCGATCCAGGCGGGCCGCATCCACCAGCACCAACACATCCGCAGGTGACTTATCTCCCTCGCTGCGCAGGCGCTCAATCAGGGCATCATCTTTTGCCTCCAGCAACTTCACCTTGATGCCGGTTTTAGCGGTGAACTGCTTGTAGAGCTGTTGATCGCTGTTGTAATGCCGGCCTGAATAGACGCCAACCTCGTTGGCTAGTGAAGGCAATCCCCAAGCGAGGAAAACCACGCCCAAGGCACCAAGAGCTCTGGGCAAGACATTCGAGACTTGGAAAAAATTGCGAGTTGACATCAATGAAACGATGCGGAAAACCATGGGCCAGACCCTAGGGAGCAAACCAATCCCTGCTTCAGCCAAATGAACCATGCCCAAGTGCCATTTGATACGCAGCCGGGATGCAACCCGCCGCCGCCGCCATAGCCCTAGCAGCGATTGTGCTAGGCATCCGCATGGGCACTACGGCGCCACAGGCGCCAAATCTTTTCAAGCTCCAGGTATACAAAGAAGACCCCACTGACTCCCACACAAATCAACAGTTGGTTGAGGCTGAGGGGGGTGGTGCCAAAGAAATTGGCCAGCCAGGGTACATAGAGCAGCAGCATCTGCAGGGCCGAGGTGAGGACCACGGCCCAGATCAACCAAGGATTGGACCAGGGGTCCATCTGAATCAGGGGGCGGTCGCTGCGGGCGGAAAGGGCGTGGCCCATCTGGGCCAGGCAGAGGGTGGTGAACACCATGGTTTGCCAGGGCAATCCTGCCCGGGCAGCCAACACCATCAGCGTGATCACGATCACGGCAAACACAACACCAATGCGAAGGATGTAGCTGCCGATTCCCCGGGCAAAGATCGACTCCCCAGGGGCTGCGGGAGGCCTCTGCATCAGACCCTTCTCCCCAGGCTCGAGGGCCAGGGCCAGGGCCGGGACCCCGTCGGTGACGAGGTTCATCCAGAGGATTTGCAGGGGAGAAAGGGGCACACCCGCCAGTCCCAGCAACGGTGAGGCTGCAATGGTGATCAACTCACCCACATTGCTGCCGAGGATGTATTTCACGAAGCGGCGGATATTGGCGTACACCAAGCGCCCCTGCTCAACCGCCTTGACGATGGTGGCGAAGTTGTCGTCGAGCAGCACCATGTCGGCAGCTTCCTTGCTCACCTCGGTGCCGGTGATACCCATGGCCACCCCGATGTGGGCCTGCTTCAAGGCCGGTGCATCGTTGACCCCATCCCCGGTCATGGCCACCACTTGGCCATTGGCTTGGAGGGCTTTCACGATCCGGAGCTTCTGGTCGGGTGGGACCCGGGCATAGATGCTGCAGCGCGCCACCACTTCCCTGAGCCCCCCATCGTCCAAGGCTTCGAGCTCACGCCCCAGCACCACCTCACCGTTGGCGTCGGTGAGTCCAATGCCGGAGCCAATGGCCCGGGCCGTGAGCGGATGATCACCGGTGATCATCACGGGGCGAATCCCGGCCTGCCGGCAGGTGGCTACCGCCTGGGCCACCTCGGGGCGGGCCGGATCAAGCTGGGCCATCAGGCCAAGCAGCACCTGGTCTTTGATCTCCTGGTCAGGGTCGTGGTGGTGGGGTGCACAGGAAAAAGCGAGCACCCGAAGGCCAGCGGCAGCCCACTGCCGGGCTTGCTCAAGCCACCACTCCCGCTGGGCCCCGCTGAGGGGCACAACCCCCGAACCATCGATCCACCGGTTGCAGCCCTCCAGGACCACTTCCGGCGCCCCCTTGCTGAGTAGCAAACGCTGGGATCCTGCCGCCGACTCACCGAGGGGAGCTTGCAGAGATCCCTCGAGATCCTCCACCCAAACCGCCATCCACTGACGCTCGGAACTGAAGGGAATCTCAGCTACCCGGGGGTAGCGATTGCGCAGGCCAAAATCATCGATGCCATCCTTGCCGGCAACCACCAGCAGGGCTCCTTCGGTGGGATCGCCCAGGATCTCCCAGGCCCCTTGACTATCTTTTTTCAGTTCCGCATCGCTACACAGCACCCCGGCTTGCAGGAGCAAGGTGCGCAGGCCATGGGCCGCTCCCTCCGTGCCCCCAGGCGCGGGCACCAGGGATGAGCCGTTGAAGTCGCCAATGGGCTCATAGCCCAACCCCGTGACGGCAAAGTTTGAGGACCCGCAAAGCAGGTTTTGCACCACCTGGCGGTTCTGGGTGAGGGTGCCGGTCTTGTCGGAGCAAATCACCGTGACCGAGCCCAGGCCCTCCACCGCCGGCAGCTTTCGGATTAGGGCGGCGTGCTGCACCATCCTCTGGGTACCAATCGCCAGGGTGACCGTGATCACCGCTGGCAAACCCTCGGGAACGATGGCAACCGCCATCGACAGGGCCACTTCCAACAAATTCAGCAGGGGCTGGCCAAGCCACCAGCCGAGCAACACGACAACGGCTACCAGGGCCAGGGAACTGCCCACCAACACCTTGGCCAAGCCATCCAAACGCTCCTGCAGGGGGGTGGATTCACCGCCTGCCGTGTTGATCAGTTCAGCGATCTGGCCCAGCTCGGTGGCCATGCCCGTGCTGGTGACCACGGCCACAGCCCGGCCCCGCACCACTTCGGTGCCCTGGAACAGGCAGTTCTTACGTTCCAGCAAGGAGCACGACGCATCCAGCACAAGGGATGCCTGCTTAAAAACAGCCTCTGCTTCGCCCGTGAGGGCCGCCTCCCGCACCCCCAAATCGGCCACCTCCAGCAACCGCGCATCAGCCGGCACCCGATCGCCAGCCTCGAGGCGCATCAGGTCGCCAAGGACAAGCTCCTCACTGGAAAGCCGTTGCCATTGGCCATCGCGGCGAACCTGGACCATCGGCTGGGCCATGGTGCGCAGGGCCAGCAACGCTTGCTGGGCCTTGCTCTCCTGCAGATAGCCCAGCAGGCCGTTCAAGCCCACGATCAACACAATGGCGATGGCGTCTTTCGGGAACTTCTGTTGAACAAAGGCAACCCCTGCCGAAACGGCTGCCACCGCCAACAACATCAGCAACATCACATTGCTGAACTGATCCCAAAGGATCTGCCAATTGCTGCGCCCGGCTGCCAATTCCAGGCGGTTGGGGCCGTAGCG
>CAIYSK010000258.1 GCA_903928835.1 uncultured cyanobacterium | reverse complement strand
CGGCGCGCATCACCGGACCGCCCTTCACCAAGGCTTCTGCCAACTGGGGATTGCCCATGGTGGTGTCCACATCCTCGCGGGTTGCCGGCAGCAGGCTCACCCGTTGCACCTGGCCGAGCAGTCCGCCGAAACGACCCCGTTCATTCCAGTCCGGCACCACTTCCATCGGCAAGCCGATGGGTAAACGCCTGGCATCCGCAGGCGGGAAATAGGCGACGGCAAAGAGGGTATCGCCGAGCTTTCCGCCCAAGGTTCCTAGTCGCTGGCCGGGCTTCACCGTTTGGCCGCGAACCACCTGGAGATCAAGGATTTGCCCAGGCCGATCAGCAAGCAGGGTTCCTTCGTAGCCCAATCGCGCCTTGGTCACCTTGATCTGGCGACGGGTGTCGTCAATGCGGTAAATCCGCCGTTGTTGCTCGGTATCGATCTCCAGCTTCACTTTCTCGTAGGCATCCACCACTTCCTTCTCGCGAATGCGCAAGTTTTCGATAGCCACATCGAGCTGGGTAGCCCTATCTTCCGTCGCAACCACTTCCTCCGAGAGGGGAGCCACCACATCCCGGCGGGCAAGCAAGCGGAAGTCGGCAACCTTTTGGTTGTACGTGCGGCGCAGCCGGCCTAAACGCAGGCGTTCGTTCTGCAGCTTGGCCAACGACGTATCCCGCACCCGCCGTGCCGATTCGAGTCGAACTGCATCACGGTGGTTGAGGTTGGCGTTGATGCCAATCAACTGAAGTAAATCATGCTCCTGACGCCGCAACTCCTGATCCAAGGTGGGCAAATACATCGTGATCAGGGGTTGGCCCTTGTTCACCGTTTGCCCCACCCTCACTGAGATAGAGAGGATCTGGCCCTCAGCACGCGCATCAATCACGCGGGATCCACCCGGCACAATCATCACGCCACGACCGACAACCTCGGTGGGCACAGGCCAAAACAACACCCAAGCCCCCGTGAGCAGACCAACGGTTCCCAGGGCCAGGAGAACCTGCCCCTCAGGATCCCCCGATTGGCGCTGCAGCCAGGATTGAAAGCGCTGCAACCCAGCCCTTGGGCTCTCCATCAACGGCCGAACCGCTCCAAGAGATGGTCCCCAACCCGAAGGGCATTGGCGATCGCGGTAAGCGAGGGATTCACGGCACCAATGGTGGGCATAAAACTGGTGTCCACCACATAGAGATTGTCAAGCTCATGGGCCTTGCAATGAATATCAAGCACCGATGTGGCCGGATCACTGCCAAAGCGGCAGGTCCCGGCCTGGTGGCCAACAGCCGCAATTGACATCTCACTCTTGATATAGAACTGGCGCTCTACCAAATGGTTTTTAAGGTAGAGCTGATCCAGTAGCCCCGTCAACCGGCCGTAGAGGCGCTGGGCCGCCGTCTGGTTGTTCGGGGTGTAATTGAGGGTGATCTGGCCCTCCTGGTTGACCGTCACCCGGTTCTCTGGGGCCGGTAAATCCTCTGATGAGATCCAGAAATCCAGGGCATGCTCGGCGATCTTGTCCATCGACCAGCCCGGCATCAGGAAAGTTTCCAATGGTGCATAGCCCTTCATGATGGTGCCATTGGTCTTACCCGTCATCTGGATATTGCCCATCGGATAGTCAAAGTCAGCATCTCCGAGGTACCAATCGTTGATGGTGATTGTTTTCTGGAACACCGTGTTATTGGGCTCGTGGGCCAAGGCCACCATCGCCTTGCTGTTGTGATACATGTAATTACGCCCCACCTGATCGGAGCCATTGGCCAAGCCCTTGGGATGCTGATCATTGGCAGACATCAACAACAGCCGGGCACTATTAGCAGCACCACAGCTCACCACAACCACATCACCACTGACAGTCATGGGTCGTCCGTCGCGCTCCAGTTGAACGGCTTTGACCGTGCGACCGCTTGCATCGGTGAGCAGACGGGACACATGGGCCCGGGTCAGCAGGCTGACAGTGTTGGCGGCAAGGGCGGGACGCATGCCGAGTACATCGGCATCACTCTTGGCATGGACCAAGCAAGGGAAGCCATCACAGCAATTACATTTGCGGCAACGGCTAAAGGCCATGTTGGCCTCATCCAACATCACGCCGGTGGGGGCATGGAAAGGATGCAATCCAGCGCTGCGTAGATCGTCGACCAGCTTCTGGATCCTCGGCTCGTGGGCAATCGGAGGATGGGGATAGGGAGCTTGGCAGGGGGGCTCGGTGGGATCTTCTCCCCGCTGACCATGGACGTGATACATCTCTTCGGCCCGCTGGTAAAAGGGCTCAAAGTCGCTGTAGCGCAAGGGCCAAGCTGGGGAGATGCCATCGAAATGGGTAAGCTCCTCAAAATCCTGCTGGCGAAGCCGAAAGTGGGCAGCGCCATACATCTTGGTGGCCCCACCTACAAAGTAGTGACTACCAGGCTGAAAAGGCTTGTTGTGCTTATCAAACCAAGTGTCTTTGGAGACATAACGGCCCTTTTGGAAAACTTCTTCCGCATCCCAATTCTGCGGTTCCTGGGGCAACCAATCCCCCCGCTCCAGCACCAAAACCTTGAGGCCAGAAGCGGCCAAGTGGCGGGCCAAGGTGCCACCTCCTGCACCACTTCCCACAATCACAATGTCAAAATGGGCCCCATCCGACACCTCAAGTTGGGAGCCTTGAGGTAGGGGCGAGATTGCTAATGACGGGCCTGGAATGTCAACGAGTGGGTGTGAATGGGCCATGGGAAAGAAGGAGAACACGTTAGCCGGTGGGATAACGGCTGAGCTGGTTAATCATCTTGGCGGCCATGGCACTCCAGCCGGTCTGGTGGGATGCACCGAGTCCCTCGCCGGTTTCCGCGTGGAAGTATTCGTGGAATAACAGGAGGTCCTGCCAGTGGGGGACGTCGGTGTAGCGCTTGGCGTCGCCGAAGCAGGGGCGGTAGCCGTCTTTGTCTGGTAGAAAAAGGGCGATGAGTCGGTCGCAGAGGTCGAT
>CAIYSK010000257.1 GCA_903928835.1 uncultured cyanobacterium | reverse complement strand
CATCAAGGCCGGATTGTCCTTCCGCAGGGATCCGGTGCTGGTGCCGTACCTCCCCGCCAGCCGGTAGAGCGAATCCCCCTTTGCCGCCGTAATGGTCTTGAGGTCCTGCAGCTCCGGGTTCACCTGGCGCAGGGCTTCTGTGGTGGTGCCGTAGCGATCAGCCAGCACCACCAAGCTGTCGCCGAAGCCGATCATCTGCACCCGGTTGGGCTTGATTGCCACGGTGATCGCCTCCCCCAGCTCCGCCTGCAGCAACGCCCCAATCCCGCCGGGGCCATAGGCCGCCCCCACCAGCAGCAGCGATACCCCAGCCAGCACGGCCCGCGGTTGATCGGGCAACGACCCCGGTGTCGTCAGGCCGCTCAGGTCGCCAAACCAGCAGAGGCCGCCTGCCGGCACCTCGATTGTTGAACGGCGGCCGGTTGTCGTTTGTTCCAGAACCGCCCGCAAGCCTGGCTCCTGCCAGGGCAGCTCCCTCGCCAGCCAGTCCCAGGGCTCCGTTGTCCTTGCCGGCAGCAAGGCCGCCCGACACAGAAATCCCTCACACAGGAGGTCGCCGGTATCGATCCCCGGGCCGTTATCGCGGCTAGAGATCAGATCCACCTGCTTCAAGGCAACCTCCCAGGCCTGGCGGGCGATTGGCTTGGCAGCTGCAGCCCCGGGGTAATCGAGCTGGTGCAGCAGCAGCCGGGCATTGGCCACCCCCTGTAAGGCTGCGCTCGCCATCAGCTGCGGTCCAGCCTGCCCTGGAACCGCGGTGGCGTCTGGGGTTGCCATACCCGCAGGCCCGGCAGCACCAAAAGCAACGCCTCCACCTGCTGGCGCCGTTGGGCCGCCAGGCTCGGACCATGGCTATCAGGCAGGGCGTATTCGGTCGCCACCTCCTCGATCAGCAGCTCGGTGGCGAACTCGATCACGTCCAGCTTCCTCTTGGGCAGCTCGGCTGGCACGGGGCCAGCGGCCCCCTTGCGGCTGGTCTTGGTCACCACCGGTTCGGCAGCCACCGGGGCAGAGGCCAGTTGCTGGTCGATCGCAGCGATCCGCTCCAGGCACTCCACGGCCACGGCAATGCCTGCCGGGTAGTCGCGCTCCAGCTCCGCCATCGCTCTCCCGATCGCCCCGATCGAGGCCGCACTCACCGGGATTCCCAGGGCAGAGCGGATCGCCTCCAGGTCCCCGGCTCGCCAGCTGGTCTGAGCTCCGGCGCTCATGGCAAAGCCCCCAGCCCCACCGGGTTGACCTGGCCCGGCGCCGCGCTGATTGCCAGCTGCTGCCGCAGTTCATCCCGGCTGATCACGTCCCTGGCCTCCAGCTCTAGCCATTCGGCCACGCTCGGCTGGGGCCGCACCGGCGGCGTCATTGGGGTCACGCTCAGCGAGATCCCTGCCCCTGGCGCCAGCGTCTCGCCGCTCTGGCGGCACCAGTGGCCCAGCAAGGAGGAAAAGATCGAACTCTTCTGGGTGGCCAGCGATTGCAGCAGGGCATAGGCCTGACCAGCGCACAACGAAATCTCGCTGTCGCTGCGGCCCGCACCCCGGTTCTGGGTCGGCACCAATGCGTCGCGGTGCATGGTTTCATCCAGCAGCGTCAGATAGGCCCGGTG
>CAIYSK010000256.1 GCA_903928835.1 uncultured cyanobacterium | reverse complement strand
GATTGCTGGACGCTGGGTTTCGCCCGGTTCAGGGTGGTACGGCGCCAGTAAGTTTGCGCTGGAAGCCCTCAGCGACGCCTTGCGACTCGAGCTCAAGGCCTTCGGTCTCCATGTGGTGGTCGTTGAGCCGGGCGTGATCGCCACCGACTTTCCCAACGTGGCCGGCCCTTCCATCGAGCGATCTTTGTCTTGCAGCACCTACAGCACCATGATGCGCGCAGTGCGTAAAAGCTGGGATTCTGTCTACCGGGGTGCCTCTCCACCGCTTGAGGTGGCTCTCACCATCGAGCGCGCCCTCAGCGACCCCAACCCGCAAGCTCGTTACCTCTGCGGTCACCAATCAGCTTCCGTGATCGCCAGCAAGATCCTGCCAACCCGCCTATGGGACAGCCTGGTCCGCCTCCAGATGACCTAAACCAAAAAGCCGGCCAACGGATTTGAACTGATGGCCTTCGGTTTTAATCACACTCGTTTTAATCACCGCTTCGGCATTCAGAGCGTTCATTTGGCCAGTTTCTCCCAGGCGGCATCAGCACCAAGGTGCTTGCTCAGTTCCAAAAACTGCTTGAGAAAGGTGAGGCCAGACCTGAGCCAAACTTTGTCTGATCAATTTCAAGATTGCCGATCGACGGCTACTTATCAAGAATATTGTGTTCTTAACCTAGGCCTGACCAAGAGCTTGACCAATCCCTGTGATTTATAGAGTTCTTGCTGCTGGCCTCATTGGTGCCCTTGGTCTGCACTACTTGATCTGGCGTATTGGCAGCAGCTTGAATCTCAGTTCACCAGCATCTACGGGCCTAAGTCTGGCCATGCTTGCGGCAGAACTAATGATTCTGGGAAGTTCCTTTTTGCAGCTTCTTTTTAGTGCTCTGCCGGGACCGGATTATCAAGCTGAGATCAATTTGGCGGCAAGAGACTTGGCTGCCGATAGATTTCTTTGCCCCCAGGGTGTGCCCAGGGTTGCCATCTTGATTCCTTGTTGTGAAGAGCCTAAGGAGGTGATTGAGCGATGTCTCAGGGGATGTCTTTCCCTTGACTACCCCAATTTTGAAATTTGGCTTTTGGATGATGCTGGGAGGGAAGAGCTTGTCATGCTCAGTAGTCAAATGGGTTGTCATTATTTGGCTCGTCCACAGCGAATTCATGCCAAGGCAGGCAATCTGAATTACGCATTGCCTTATGTCCAAGCCGAACTAATAGCTGTTTTCGATGCTGACGTGGTTCCATTGCGGAATTTCCTAAGTCGCACGGTTGGACTTTTCGCGAATCCGGTTGTGGGCTTTGTCCAGACGCCCCAAACCTATATGAATGCAGACCCAGTAATGCGGAACTTGCGTTTGGAGCGATGGTTAATGCCAGATGAAGAAAGTTTCTATCGTTGGATACAGCCTGATCGTCAGCGGCTTGGAGCTGTCGTATGTGCTGGCACTTCGTTCGTGATGCGTTATCGAAGTTTGGAGCAGATTGGAGGCTTTGAAACACAAACATCGTCGGAAGACCTTGCCACGGGAATTCG
>CAIYSK010000255.1 GCA_903928835.1 uncultured cyanobacterium | reverse complement strand
AACTACGACGGGGTCAAGAAACACCGCACGGTGGTTGGGGCAGGAAGCAAAACCGGCGCTAATTCCGTGCTCGTGGCACCGATCACCCTGGGGGACAACGTGACCGTGGGCGCAGGGTCCACGCTCACCAAGGATGTGCCCAGCGGTGCCCTGGCCCTGGCCAGGGCCAAGCAGCTCGTGAAAGAGAACTGGGCTGGGGCTACCCCTGATTTGAGCTGAAGCTGGAGAGCTAAGCCATCAGCTCGACGATCCCCGAGGCGGGGATGCGCTCGATATCGCCGTTGTCGATGTTGAGCACCTGGAAAAATTTGGGGATGGGGCGCTTGGCGGGCCTGGTGATGGTGATGTCACAAATGCGGGCGATGAACCAAGGCCTACCAGCCATGGCCACCACTGCCAGGTGGCCTGGCCGGGCGTCGCGGAATCGCCTGGGATTGGCCCGGCGAAGGGGCTCAACGGCGGGATCGATTTGACCAGGCGCCACGGCTCGTCAATTCAGATGCACTACAAAGTTAGTACGCCCGTACTAAAAGCGCAAGGAATGGCCTGCGGGTTTCGGAGTACGGCTCTTCTGGGTGGAGGCCTGGTCCATAGGCTGGATGAACCAGACCCTGCCTCGACCGACTCACCGTGTCCAAAGAGCTGCCAACGCCCGCGCCCGAGAGGGACCAAGCCTTCTTCTACGAGCCGGTGGAGCGTTTTGGCGAGAGCATGACCACCGCCAAACCCTGGAATGCCAAAGCGCTTCAGGGGGTGGAATTGCTCAATGGCAGAACCGCCATGGTGGGCTTTGCCGCTGCCCTGATTGGCGAGCTGCTCACCGGCAAGGGGATGGTGGGCCAGCTCGGCCTGATGCTGCAGTGGTACCTGCGCTAACGCTTGGGCACCACCTGCAGGCCAATCGGCGCCAGGGCAATCAAGGCCAACTTGATGTGTTGGATGCCAAAGGGGATGCCGATGATCGAGATGAAGCAGGCCAGGGCGGAGGTGAGGTGGCCAATCGCCAGCCACCAGCCCGCCACCAGAAACCAGATCACGTTGCCCGCGAGCCCCAGGGGCCCGGTGCCCAGGTCGGTTTGACCGGTGAGTTCACGGCGGCTGATCGCCTCCTGGCCAAAGGGCAAAAAGGAGAAACCGCCGATCACAAAGCAGGCCCTAGCCCAGGGCAAGCCAACGATCGTGATGGCACAGAGCAATCCCGCCAGCCACCAGCCCAGGCCCATCACCAGCCCGCCGAGCACAAACCACAGAACATTCAGCAGAAAACTCAGCATGGTTCGGTCAATTCGTCAGGTTTCGTTGGTCAGGGTTTCGCTGGTCAGGGTTTCGCTGGTCAGGGTTGCGCTGGTCAGGGGTTGGACGGCACAAAGCTGAGCAGGTTGTCGGCGGGGCTGTAGGTGAAATGGCCCGGGGTGGCCCTCGCTTTGGCGGGGGATTTGGCGGGAGGTTCTTTTTCCAGCTTGGCGTAAAAGACTGCGAGGGCCTTGATGCGCTCGTCGTAGCCGGGATGGGTGGAATCGGGTTCGGTGGCACTGCCATCCCCGCTGGATTTGTGCAGGAAGACCAGGTCGTCGATGCAGATGCGGCCCTTGTAACCGGCCCTGGCCATCATCACGGCGGAATCGCGATCGGCCTCCAGCTCCTGCTGGCGAGACTTGGCATAGGTCAGCTCCTCTTGTTTCTTGTCGGGGGCTGAACGAATCGTGTGGCTGGCGTAATAGCTGGCCAGGAAAATATGGTTGCGCTGAATGTGGGCGATCTCATGGGCCACGGTGCACCCGAGCCAACCGGTGTGGCGGCCATAGATGCGGAAGGCGGTACGGGGCACTTCGATGGTGCCGCTGGAGGTGGACCAGGCACCGATATCGCCGAGGGTATAGCTCTGGCGGCCGATCTCATCCCAATCCTTGCCGTAGCTCTTGTAGGGATTGAGCTGGGCGTAGAAGTCGCAGGCTGCTTCTTTGCAATAGCCCCGCATCTCGGCCAGGGTGCCGGCGTAGGAGCCGTTGTTGATCGAAAGGCCAATGGGGCTGGTACCCAGGGCATTGTGGGCGGCCAGACGGCCCACCACCGCTTGCAGGGTTTGGTATTCAGCGGGCAGGGGCGGATGGCTATGGCGCCAGGCGCCAACTCCCAAGGCCACCAAGCCCAGGGCCAGGGCCGTGAGCCCAAATGCCCGAGGGCCTTTCGGCAGGGAAACCTTGGACATGGCAGGCAGTGTCACAGATGGAGCTCAGGGCGAATGGTGGTGGCACATCGGCTCAGGGTTAGCGGCCCTGACGGCCCTGAGATTGGCAGCTAGAAGGTTTTGAGAGAAGCTCTGGAGAAGCCTTCCCCTTGCAATCACCATGGCCTGCGATCGGATCAACTGCCCTTTCGATGGGCCCTAGCGTCGAAGAGAAGGCTGGGCATTCCCATGGGCCAGCGAGGAAGAAGCTTCTAAAACGCTTGAGCGGGAAGACGGCGGCTGCCACAACGACCTTGATTAAGACTTGATTAATAGTTTCACAAGACAAGGAAATGCTTTGGCGGCCAAAATGACTAATACACAAATGCACTATAGAACAATTGAAGAGGACAAAACTTCTGCTAATCTACCAAACAAGCTTGACCCTCAACCTAGACAATGGCTTCACTAGGATTTTCCCAAGTTAACGATTTGCTTTCAGTCAAAGCATTTCGAAAATTT
>CAIYSK010000254.1 GCA_903928835.1 uncultured cyanobacterium | reverse complement strand
GGGGTGACCCGACTGGGGCCTGTCACCCTGGCCAAGGAATAACCCTGATCGGCATACCACTTCTGCAGTTCCTGCATGCGCAGCTGCAGGGTGTTGAGGTTGAGGGTCTTGCCGTAATCGGGGGCAAAGGTGTCCTTGATCACCTGGGGCGGCAATTTGGCTTTGCCGAGATCGACGCTGACGCTTTTGAGCACCGGATTAGCCACCACCGTGACCACCACCCGCACCCCCAGGGGGCCATCCACTGGCTGGATGCGCACATCGGAAAACCAACCGCTGGCATAGATCGCCGAAAGATCGTTTTGCAGCTCACTGCGGGTGACCCGGGTGCCAGGGGTCGTGGCCATGGCCGCATAGGCAGCCAGCTCAAGGCGCTCCCGCTCGGGATGGCCCTCTAGGCCCTGGATCACCACCTCGGAGATCAAAACCTTCTTCTCGACAGATGCAGCTGCCTCCGTCTCTGCAGATCCCGCTGGGGCCTTCTGCGACGGGGATGTTGCCGGCTTCCCCGATGCCGGGACCGGGATGGAGACCGGTTTTGACTTGGAGCCCGGGGGACTCTGGGCTAAAGCCGGGCCACCGGCCAACAGTGCTGCGCCCAACAGGGGCAACGCTGCAGCCTTAAAACCCAGTGATCCAGCCATGGGAACCGTTACGGGGCGGACGTGCCGCAAATGCGGTGACCCTACCCGTAGACCCGGGGTTCCGGACAGACCCCTTGGACCCGTTTGAAGACCTCCCCGTAGGCCTCCACAACACCGCCCAAATCCTGACGGAACCGGTCCTTGTCGAGGATCCGTTGCTGGACATCGCTCACCGAGACATCCCAAAGCCTGCAGGTATCAGGGCTGATCTCATCGGCCACCACCAACTCGCCGGCGGCGGTGAAGCCCAGCTCAATCTTGAAATCCACCAGTTGCAGCCCAACCCCAAGGAACAGGCTGCCCAGCTCACGATTCACCTGGCGGGCTAGAGCCTCAATCGCCAGACGCTGCTCAGCCGTGACCAAGCCAAGACGCTCAAGGCGGGCTTCGGTCAGCAGGGGATCCCCGTAGGCATCGTCCTTGTAGTAGAGATCCAGTAGCGGCGGCTCAAGCACCGCGCCCTGCTCGATGGGCATCTGCTTGCAGAGGGAACCGGCGGCAACGTTGCGGATCACGACCTCAATCGGAATTACCTTCACCGGCTTGACCAGCATCCAGGTGGCCCCATCCACCCCCAGGTAGTGGGTCGGCACACCCCGCGCTGCCAGGTGTTCAAACAGAAGGGCGGAGATGCGGCAATTCAGCTCTCCCTTACCCGCCAATTGGGCTTTCTTGAGGGCGTTGAAAGCCGTGGCGTCGTCCTTGTATTCCACCGCCACCAAATCGACCTGGTCGGTGGCGAACACGCGCTTCGCCTTGCCTTCGTACAGCAAGGCCCCAAGGGAATAGGCGCTCATGGATGGGTCACGGGATTGGTCCGGGGCTGGGGGGAGGCGGCATGGCCGCCCGCTGCGCGGGGGGATCGGAGTTGAAGCTCCAACGCAGAGCGGCGCTGCAGGTTGGCAGGATCCTGGGCTACTGGGTCGCGCTGACGCGCCAACCACTCACCGTAGGCATCATCAATCCGACCACTGAGCCGCAGGCGACGCTGCATGGCTTTTGTAGCTGCCGCACCGGGGCCAGCGTCGAGGGCCAGCTGCTGATCCAGCAGCTCTGCCACCAGACCCCAGGCGCCTGCCGCCGCGGCCCGGTCCAAGGCCAGCTCGAGTAGGCGCTGCCGCTGGGCGATCGGCAAGGCCTCGAGCAGCGCCACAGCCCAGCCATAGCGCTCGGCGGAGGAGGCGCCGCCTTGGCGGCCGGCCAACAACACCGCCGCCGCCTCCCGGTTGAGGCCCAGGCTTTCCAGATGGGCAGCCAACAGGTCCAAAGCGGATCTGCTCAAGACCGTGCCGTCCTCCTTCTCTTGCACCGGCAACAACCGGGCATCCAAGGCCCCTGGCTGGCCCCCGGCCAAGGCCTGAAGAGCATCGGCTGCGCGTTGATGGTGCAGCCCGGCCGAGGCCGCTCGCCACTGCATGCTCAACCACAGGGAGCGATCGGGACCGGGAGCGGGCGAGTAGCGGGCTAACACCTGCAGGGCCAGATCAGGGGCCTGACAGGTCAACAGCCCATCGGCATTGGCCAGCACCACCGCCAAGGGCTGGGGGGCGGGCTTGACCGCGAACAGGCGCTGCTGCAGCAAATTCACCGTATTGGCATTGCCCTCGGCCACGGCCGCCTGGCAGGCCTGGGCCAGCTGGTCCAGGGTGCCTGTTTTCAGAAGGGTCTTGAGGCTTGGCTGAGCCTGCACTGGCACGGGCTGCGCTGGAAGCGCTCCGGCCGTCGGCAACAGCAGGGCAAAGCTGAGCAGCCCCGCCAAGCAAGCACCCCCCTTGCCAAGCACTGAGAATGGGGAAAGCCCTGCCGGCATGTAAAGAAGGTGGGCACGGCGGCCCGCTCTGCGGCGCTCAACCTAAGGGAGCTGCGGCCTCCCATCCAGCCCCGAAACCACCCAACCCCAAAAGCAATGGCTCCAGCCAACTCCCCAACTCCAGCACGCATCCTGGTGGTTGGCGGGGGTGGGCGAGAGAACGCCCTGGCCTGGGCCCTGGGCCGCTGCCCGGGGGTGGAGTCGGTTTGGGTGGCCCCAGGCAATGGCGGCACCCTGGAGCTGGAGGGAATCCAGCAACTGGCCATTGCCGAAGGGGATCAGGCCGGCCTGCTGGCAGCCTGCCAGGAGCGAGGCATTGAGCTCGTGGTGGTGGGTCCAGAGGCCCCCCTGGCTGCCGGCTTGGCGGGAGTGCTGCGGGGCGCCGGCTTCCCCGTTTTTGGCCCCGGTGCCGATGGGGCCCAGCTGGAAGCCAGCAAGCAATGGGCCAAGGGCTTGATGGTCGAGGCGGGCGTGCCCACCGCCGGCTACTGGCATGCCACCAGCAGGGCCGAAGCCCTGGCGGTGGTGGAGCAGCAACAACAACCCCTGGTGGTGAAAGCCGATGGGCTCGCCGCCGGTAAGGGCGTCACCGTGGCGGAGACCATTGCCGAAACCCAAGCGGCCATCGAAGAGGTTTTCAGCGGCCGTTTCGGCTCGGCAGGCGCCTCGCTGGTGCTGGAAGAGCGGATGTACGGCCAGGAGGTCTCGGTGTTTGCCCTCACCGATGGCCAAACCATGGTGCTGCTGCCGCCGGCCCAAGACCACAAACGCATTGGCGAAGGGGACACCGGCCCCAACACCGGGGGCATGGGGGCCTACGCCCCAGCACCCCTGCTGAATGCCGACGCCCTTGAAGAGGTGCGGCACCTGGTGCTGGAACCGATCCTGAACGGCCTGCGTCAGCGGGGGATCGACTACCGCGGGGTGATCTACGCCGGCCTGATGCTCACCAGCAACGGCCCCAGGGTGATCGAATTCAACTGCCGTTTTGGCGACCCGGAGTGCGAAACCCTGATGCCCCTGCTCGGCCCAGAGTTGGCCCAGGTGCTCCTGGCCTGCGCCACCGGCAACCTGGCTGCCGCCCCAGCCCTCACGATTGCAACCACCTGCAGCGCCTGCGTCATCGCCGCCGCCCACGGCTACCCGGGCACGGTGCGGCAAGGGGATGTGATCGAGGGCAGCTTGGCCACCAGCGATCGACTGCAGCTGTTTCACGCCGGCACCCAACGGGGCCCTGACGGCCTCTGCCGCACCAGCGGAGGGCGGGTGTTGGCGGTCGTTGCCCAGGCAGAGAACTTCGATGCCGCCTTTGAGCAGGCCTACGCCGGCCTCGCAGCGGTGACCTACGCAGGCATCACCTACCGGCGCGACATCGGCCACCAGGTACGCCAGCGATGACAGCAGCCGACACCGGCCCAGACCCCACCTGGCAAGAGCGGCTTGGGCAGTGGTGGGCTGAATTCAGCCTCCAAACCAAGCTGCTGGTGGTGGCCACGATGGTGGTGAGCCTGCTGATGACAGGCATCACCTTTTTGGCACTCAATGGCATCCAACGGGATGCCCAGCTCAGCGACACCCGCTATGCCCGCGACCTGGGCCTGCTGCTGTCCGCCAATGTCACTCCCTTGGTGGCCGAGGGCAACGACCGGGAATTAGCCGCCGTTGCCGACCGCTTTTGGCGCTCAAGCCGGAGCCTTCGCTACATCTTTTTCGCCGATCCCGAAGGGATTATCTACCTGGGCATTCCCATCGGCGGCAATGCCGGCAGCAGCGAGTTGCTCCTGAGGAGGCGGTTGGAACTCCCCGCCGATATCCAAAAACGGCCCGACACCCCCCTCATCCGCCAACACCTCAGCCCGGATGGCCGGGTGACCGATGTGTTTGTGCCGATGGTGAGTGACGGCCACTACCTCGGTGTGCTCGCCCTGGGCATCAACCCCAACGAAACCCTGCTCACCAGCGCTGCCCTCACCAGGGAAGTGACCGTGGCCGTGTTCATCTCCATCTGGGTGTTGGTGATCCTGGGGGCGGTGTTTAACGCCCTTACCGTTACTAGGCCGGTCAAGGAGCTCTTGCAGGGCGTGCGCTCGATTGCAAGCGGCAACTTCGAAACCCGCCTGTCCCTGCCCGTGGGCGGGGAGCTGGGGGAGTTGCTGGGGGGCTTCAACACCATGGCCTCCCAACTGGAGGTTTACAAAGCCGCCAACATCGAGGAGCTGACGGCTGCCCAGGTGAAGCAGCAAACCCTGATCGCCACCATGGCGGACGGGGCGGTGCTCCTGGATGCGGACGGCTCGATCGTGCTGGTGAATCCCACGGCCCGGCGCCTGTTCCGCTGGGAAGGGCGCAACCTGGAGGGCAGCGAATTAATTGCGGCATTACCCGAACCCCTCGCCCTCGATCTGCAGGCAGCCCTCGAAAGCCTGGTGGGCGGGGCCAAGGATTCGGCGGATGTGCGCTGCCGGTTTGGCGAACCCTCTCGCACGCTGCGGATTGTTTTGCAATCGGTGCGGGATGCCAGTGGTGAAAGCCTTAAGGGCATCGCCATGACCATCCAGGACCTCACCCGAGAGGTGGAACTCAATGCGGCCCAAAGCCGGTTCATCAGCAACGTGTCCCATGAGTTGCGCACGCCCCTGTTCAACATCAAGAGCTACGTGGAGACCCTCCACGATCTCGGCGACCAACTGACAGAGGAGGAGAAAAAGGAGTTCCTGGGCATCGCCAATGACGAAACCGATCGGCTCACCCGCCTCGTCAACGACGTGCTCGACCTCTCCAGGCTGGAGAGCGAACGGGTTTGGGCCTTTGAACCGATCGAGCTGCCAACGGCGATCGAGCAAACCCTGCGCACCTATCGCCTCAATGCCGATGACAAGGGGGTGAGCTTGCACTTCGACGCCGATCCCCAGCTGCCTAGGGCGCTTGGCAACTGGGATTTGCTGCTGCAGGTGTTCGACAACTTGGTCGGCAATGCCCTCAAGTTCACCCCCAAAGGCGGCCAACTGATGATTCGCGCCTATCCCTGGCCCGACCTCTGCCCGCTGATCCCGGACGAGACCAACACCAACCCCAGCTGTGCCCTGACGTCCCCCCTGCCCAGGCTCAGGGTTGAAATTGCCGACAGCGGCTGTGGCATTTCAGAGGTTGACCAGAGCCGCATCTTCGAGCGCTTCTATCGGGTGGAAAACGCCGTGCATACCGAGGCCGGCACAGGCCTGGGCCTTTCGATCGTGCGCGGCATCCTCGACAAGCACGGCAGCCAGGTGCGCATGACGAGCGCCCTGGGAATCGGCACGGTGTTCTGGTTTGACCTGCCCCTGGAAGATTCCGATGCCGACGAACTCGAACTGCTGGCTGGCCGCCGCCGCTATGAGCTGGAAGCCAACGTCTAGTCGTCGGCCACGCCGCGCACGATGCGCGAAAGCTCGCTGCGTTCGTCTGTGGTGATGCGATGGGGAACGCCGGAAATGATGCGCTCGAAATTGGAGAACGAATCCTTGATCTCCGGACCATTGCTGGTGATCACAAACTCCCGAATGCCCTTGTCATGCCAGGAGCCCCGCATCTTGAACACGTTCAAGGCGCGGGCCATCTCACCACGGATCTCCACGTATTGCAGAAGCAGGATCGTGTCGGTGATGGTGGAGATGTGGGAGTCGGTGATCGAGTGGCTCCCCATGAACTCCTCCGAGGTGTTCGTAAAGAAGCCGGCGATCTCCTCTTGCTTGGCGTAGCCGGTGACCCCAATCACAAACTGGTGGAAGGCGTTGTGACTGACCCCCCGGGCCAGGGCTGAGAGCGAGTCGATCGCCATCCGCGATGGCTTGAATTCGCTGATCTCCGTCTTAATGATCTGGAGGTGATCCTCCAGGCCCGTGGACTCGGGGTAGGCGCAGATGATCTTGAGCAGGCCGTCCTGCTCCATTTGTTCGAAATCCATGCCCCAGCTGGTGGCATTGCGCAGCAGCTGGGCGCGGGATTCCTCGTAGGCAAACAAAATCGCCCGTTCCTTGCTGCGGCAGGCGTCTTCCACAAACTTGGAGACGAGCAGGGTTTTGCCCGTGCC